>JBBDRM010000068.1 GCA_040905475.1 Actinomycetota bacterium | reverse complement strand
GTGGAGCACCTGCTCTTTCCAGACAAAGCTCGTGCCGCGTTCGTTGGCGAGCGTCGTGCCGGCGACGCGCCACCCGTCGTTCTCGGTGCCGATCAGATTCTCCACCGGAACGTTCACGTCGCTGAAGAACACCTCGTTGAACTCGCTCTCGCCGGTTATCTGGCGGAGCGGCCGGATGTCGATCCCCTCAGCTTTGATCGGGATCGCGAGCATCGAGATGCCCTTGTGCTTCGGCGCCGTCGGGTCGGTGCGGACGAGCCCGATCCCGAAGTCGGCGAAGCGCGCGTAGGACGTCCATACCTTCTGGCCGCTCACGACGTAGGTATCGCCGCGTCGCTCGGCTTTCGTCGACAGGCCGGCGAGATCGCTGCCGGCGCCGGGCTCGGAGAAGAGCTGGCACCAGATCTCTTCGGCGGAGAGGATCTTCGGGAGCCAGCGGCGGCGCTGCTCCTCGGTGCCGTGTGTGATCAGCGTCGGTCCGACGAGGTTCACGCCGGCGCGGCCGAGGATCTGCGGCGCGCGCGCCCGGGCCAACTCGGCGTTGTAGATCGCGACTTGGAGCAGGGACGCGCCGCGGCCGCCGTACTCGGTGGGCCAGTGGATGCCGACCCAGCGTCCGGAGTGGAGCGTGCGCTGCCAGTCGCGCAGATTCTCGGCTTCGTCGAAGGTGGCGGCGACGTCGATGTCCGGCGGAGTATGCGTGGCGAGCCAGCCGCGTAGCTCGTCGCGGAAGGCAACATCGTCGGGCGAGAGGTCGAAGTCCATGGCGGGAAGGCTAGCCGAGCCCGGAGATAGTGGCAGCCGTTCCGTGCCTTCACTCGATAGGGGTCCAGAACGTACGCCTCGCGTACGTTCCGGCACACGCTTCGCTAGAACGAGCAGATCCAGTCACGCGAGAGGCCGCCGGATCCCAGGGCTTCAGATCCCATGTGACGGATGTGTCAGGTCGTTGGCTCCGGCGTAGACTTGCTTGTGGGGTTCCGGAACGAGGAGGCGAGCGCCATGGCCCGCGACTATCAGGTGATCTCGACCGACGACCACATCATCGAGCCATACGGCATGTTCGACGGACGCCTTCCGAAGGAGTTCGACGACCGCACTCCCAAGCTGATCGAAACCGAAGAATTGGCGGCGTGGCGCGTCCCAGGTGTGCTGAATCCCGACGGTTCCGAGAAGCCGGTCGAGATGAGCGGTCTCTCCACAGCCGCCGGCCAGAAGGTCGAGGAGTTCAGCCCGAAGTCGAAGACCTTCGACGCGATGCGGAAGGGTTGCTACGACCCGGCCGAGCGCCTCAAGGACATGGACATCGACGGCGTCGACGCGCAGGTCTGCTTCCCGACGCTGCCGGGTCTCGCGGGGATCACGTTCATCGAGATCGCCGACAAGCCCTACGCGTCGGCCCTGATGCGCGCCTACAACGACTGGCTGATCGAGGAATGGTGCGCGCCGGATCCCGAGCGCCTGCTCGGTGCGGGGATCCTGCCGCTGTGGGACATGGAGGCATCCGCGGCGGAGATCCGTCGGATCGCGTCTGCAGGGCTGAAGTGCATCTCGCTGCCGTCCACGCCGGGCTCGGTCGAAGGCGTGCCGGGCTTCCACGACGAGTCGTGGGCACCGGTGTGGGAGGCGATGAGCGAGACAGGCTTGCCGGCGGAGATCCACATCGTCTCCGGGAAGGCCGATGTGTCGGCACTCGGGGGCCTCGGGGTCGGGGCGGAGATCTTCGTCGCACTGGCGCCGTCCACGAACATGCAGACGGTGGCCGTGCTGCTGTTCAGCGGGATCCTGCGCAAGTGGCCGAAGCTCAAGTTCATCTCGGCCGAGTCCGGGATCGGCTGGCTCCCCTACTTCATCGAGCGCGCCGACTACGCGCACCGCAAGCACCGCTTCTGGACCGGCTCGAACATCGACGTGATGCCGTCGGATCTGTTCCGGCAGTCGATCTACGCGAACTTCATCTCCGATCGTGCCGGCGTCGAGGGCCGGCACCTGATCGGGGTCGACAACATCATGATCGGCACCGACTATCCGCACACCGACTCGTCGTGGCCGGACACGCAGCGCGTGATCAAGGAGCAGATGGGCGACATCTCGCAGGAGGATCGCGAGAAGATCCTCTGGCGGAACGCGGCGCGCGTGTTCCAGCTGAACGGCGCGAAATAGAGCCCACGACCGGGTTCGAGCCGAAGGCGTGTACGTTTCTGGTCGTATAACGACCGCAAAGGTACACATTCCCTGCACCTCCGAGGAACCAGCTCGCCGGCGGGTCGAGTCATAGGCTGCAGCCGTGATCGGGGAACTGCTCCGCCGTGTGGCATCCGAAGAGCCGGAGGCGGTCGCGTTCGTCCACGGCGACCGGCGCCTGACGTACGCCGCCTGGGACCTCGCGGCCGACCGCGCCGCGGCCCGGCTGTGGGAGGCGGGCGTACGCCCGGGAGACGTCGTCGCGCTGCTGATGGAACCGTCGTTCTGGTACCCGATCGCGTATGTCGGGGTCGCGCGGCTCGGCTGCGTGACGGCCGGGATCAACCCGCGATTCGGGCCGCGCGAGATCGAACACATCCTGTCGAGCTCGGATGCACGCGTGTTGGTGTCCGACCTCGAGGCGCCCGGCTCGACGCCGCGGCTGTCGCCGATGTCGCTCGGTGACGCCGACCCCGAGCCGCCCGACGCGGAGGCCGCACCTGCGGATCCGGTCGCGATCGTTTACACCAGCGGCACGACGGGGTTGCCGAAGGGAGCCACGTTCACCGTCTCGGCTCTGGACGCGGTGCGCCGGATCGAATCCGCCTTGGAGCCTTCGCTCGAACTCACGAGCGGTCTCCAGGCCACGCCGATGACGCACATGGGGTACATGACGAAGATCGCGTCGCACATCGAGCGACGCGCGAAGACGGTTCTGATGTCCGATCGGTGGACGGCTCGGTCCGCGCTCGAGCTGATCGCGCAGGAGCGGATCACGCACATCGGCGGCGTGCCGACCCAGCTCGCGCTCATGATGATGGACCCGGAGTTCGGGCGCTTCGACCTCTCGTGCATCCAGTCGATCCTGATCGGCGGCGCGCCGGCGTCGCCCGACCTCGTCCGGCAGATCCGCGAGACGTTCGGCGTGCCGGTGCAGGTCCGGTTCTCTTCGACCGAGCTCGCGCTGTGCACCGCGACGCGGCCCGGCGACGCGGACGCCACGGTCGCCGAGACCGTTGGGAGCCCCCTGCCGGAGGTGGAGCTCCGGGTGCTCGCCCCGAACAAGGATGGGATCGGCGAGGTCGTCGCCCGCTCTCCCGCGATGATGCGCGGGTATTGGAACGACGTCGACGCCACGCGTGAGGCGATCGACGCGGACGGCTTCTTCCATCCCGGAGACCTCGGCAGGATCGACGAAGACGGGAACCTCCGGCTCGCCGGGCGAACCAAGGAGATGTACATCCGCGGGGGGTACAACGTGTACCCGCTCGAGGTCGAGAACGTTCTTCGCGAGCATCCGAAAGTAGCGCTCGTAGGCGTCATCGGCATCCCCGACGACGTGCTCGGCGAGCGGGGGAAGGCATTCGTGGTTGCTGCCGACCCATCCGACCCGCCGACCGACGACGAGCTGAAGTCCTTCGTGGCGGAACGGATCGCCGATTACAAGGTCCCCGACGTCGTCGAGCTCCGCTCCGAGCTCCCGTTGACGTCGATGTTCAAGGTCGACAAGGCCGCGCTTTCTTCTCTGCCCTAACCGCCGAGCGGGTCGCCCAGCGAGTCCACGGCGTCCCAGACGAGGCATCGCGGATCCGGAAGCAGCCGCTTGAACACGAACCCGATCTCGCGCGCCAGCCGGATCTGGGCACACATCACGTGATCGCCGATCGTCGGTGACGCGTTGAAGATCGCGTTGTCGTTCACCGCGATCTGCGCGGCGATCGCCGGATACGCCTCTGCGGGAGCGATCAGGTAGCCGAGTTGATCGTCCGCGAGCGCCAAGGTCCAATGCCGCTGGGCGGGGACGTTGGTCGCCTCCACCACACCGGCCGCGATGTTCGGGTACGGCTCACCCGGCGCGCCGTTGATCAGGAGGTCGCCGATGCGCAGCGCCGAGACGAAAGTACCGATGGTGTTGCCGACCAGCCACGGGGCGCTCCGCGCGCGTTGGATCGGCGCGCCGACCGCCTCGCCCTTGAGTAGGAGCGCAAGCAGGAACGGGTTCACCGCCTCGTGCCGGATCAGCGCCTTCGCTGCCGAAACGGGACCGCTCACCGGCGGAGCACCTGCGAGCGCCTTACCGACGTGGTACATGAGCATCGTCGAGTACGCGGTCCGTCGGTCGGCGATCTCGTAGCCGGGCTTCGACGGGTCGGTGAACGAGCAGCGCGGGCGGCAGGGCTGGATGCGACCGTTCGTCCCTTGGAACGCGATCCCCACGCCGCCGTATGTGGCCGTCAGGGCCTCGGAGAGGAACTGCGGCCAGTCGCCGTGCACGCCGGAACCACCGCCCAGAGTCGCGTGCGCCGCGTACGACGCCACGGTCGTGATGACCTGTCCGGTGGTCGCATCGCGCGCCTGCAGCACGCGCATCCACGAGTCCTTCGAATCCTCGAACGGGGTGCAGATGTTGTTCGGGAAGTTACTCTCGGCGTCTTGGTTGAGCGCCTCCGTGCAAGTCATGTTGTAGATGAGGTCGGGCGCGTCGTCGGCACCGGCCACGATCGTCGCGGCCCGGCGCGTCGCGTATGCCTCTTCGATCGCCGCGACGATCTGATCGGCGATAAAGGCGAGATAGTCGTGCGGGATGAAGCCCCAGGCTCCGATCGCGTCGGGCCCAGAGTGGGTGTGGTTGTTCGAGATGACGATGTTGGACACGGGGAGGTCCGGGATGTCGGCCGCGACGCGCTGCTCGATCGCGTAGAGGCCGGCGTCGGGGTCGTTCTCGTATGCGGCGAACATGCCCTGGGTTTCGACCGTCGCCATCGCGATGGCCGTCCCCGTCTCCTGGTCCTGGACGACGATGGCCCGGGCGCCGATGTGCTCCCCCTCGAACGAGCCTTTGCGGCCCGGCCCGATCGCCTGGCTGACCGGCGACGTCCCATCGCCCAACCCGAAGCCGCCGAGGTTGATCTCTCCCCAGCCGATCGGGCTGATGTCACGCGCGGCGGCGCCGACCAGGTAGACCGCTCCGACGGCGGAACGCGCCGGCGTCAGGGAGGCAACCACAGCGATCAGTAGTGCTGGAGCTATGAGGACGCGGCGCACGGAACCTCCTGGATTGGGGATGACGCCTTTTGGTTCGCCGCCGGGGCTTCGGCTTCCTGCCCTTTAGCTCATACGCGCGATGATCATCCGCTGGATCTCGGACGATCCGCCGGCGATCCGCATGACGCGCGCCAGGCGGTAGAGTCGCTCCACGGTGTGCCCGCGCGTGTAGCCGATCCCGCCGAACACCTGGACGGCGCGATCGACCACGTGGCCGACCATCTCCGAGCAGTACAGCTTCGCCATCGCGATCTCTTTGAACACGTCCTCGCCGTGGTCGGCGCGCTGCGCGGCGTCGTAGCACATCGAACGCGCGGCGTAGAGCTCGGTCTCGGAGTCGGCGACCATCCATTGGATCGCCTGGTTCTCGGACAACGGCTTGCCGAAGGTGACGCGTTGCTTGGAGTAATCCTTCATCAGACGAAGCGCGAGGTCGGCCATCCCGATCGCGAACGACGCCATCGCCAGCCGCTCGTTTCCGAGGAACTGCACGGCGTACGCGAAGGCCTTACCGGGCTCGCCGATGATGTTTTGCTCGGGCACGAAAGAGTCGTCGAACACGACCTCGGCCTGCAGGTCGTCGCCGCCCATCGTGTGCTGGACCGAGCCGATCCGGTACGCGTCGCGGTCGACCAGGAACATCGAGAAGCCACCCTCGGGCGTCTTCGCCAGCACCTGGAGGAAGTCGGCGAACGGCGCGTTGGAGATGAAGTGCTTCCCGCCGTTCAGGACCCAGCCACCGTCGACCGCCCGCGCCGTGGTGCGGATCGCCGCCAGGTCGGATCCGGCTTCGGGTTCCGTCAGCGCGATGCCGGTCGTGACCTCGGCGCGCATGAGCGGCATCAGATACTTCTCGCGCTGGTGCTCGGTCGCGAGCGCGTGGAGCATCTTGTTCGGACCGAACGGCAGATCGCCGAGCATCAGCATGGCCAGGTGGTTCTGCGCCGAGCGGGACACCTCTTCACGGACGAGGCACATCTCGTACTCGCCCAGGTCCGATCCGCCGATCTCCGACGGCATGAACATGGCGAAGTAGCCCGCGGCGAGGCTCGCGCGCTGGACCTGACGGCAGAGCTCGAAGATCTCGGTGGTGATCTCCTCGCCGGCGAGGAGCTGCGCGTGCTGGTCGGTCAGCGGCGTGATCTCCCGCGCGACGAACGCACGCACTCCCTGCAGGAGCTGCTTGATGTCGTCGGAGACGTTGTGGTTCATAGGTTCTTCCCGATGATCAGGCGCTGGATCTGGTTCGTCCCGCCCCCGATCGGGCCGAGGAGCGAGTCGCGCACGAGCCGCTGCATGTCGAACTCCCTCAGGTAGCCGTAGCCGCCCATCACCTGCATGCCGTCGATACACACCTTGCGCGCCGTCTCGGTCGCGTAGACCTTCGCCTGGCTCGCCTCGACGTTGCACGGCTGGCCGGTCGCCTTGAGCCATGCCGCGTAGTAGGTGATCAGCCGGCAGGTCTGCGCGCCGATCGTCATGTCGGCGAGCAGCTGCTGGATCATCTGATAACCGATGATCGGCTTGCCGAACTGCACCCGCTGCTTCGCGTACGCGATCGCATCGTCGGTGGCCTTGCGCGCCATCGCGGTGTACTGCGCCGCGATCATGATCCGCTCCAGATCCAGCTGCTTCATGAGCTGGAGCCAGCCCTGGTTCACCATCTCGGGCCCGCCCATGACCATCGCCTCGGGGATCCGGACGTCGTCGAAGAAGACCTCGAACAGCCCGATGATCTCGCTGCCGATCTTGCCGAGCCGCCGGAAGCGGATCCCGGGAGTATCCATAGGGAGCATGAAGATCGTCATCCCCGAGTAGTCGCCGCCGGGACTCGTGTTCGTCGCGAGCATCATGTGGGTCGCGATGTCGACGCCGGAGATCATCGTCTTCTGGCCGTTGATGACGTAGTGGTCTCCGTCTTTGGTCGCGCGAGTCTCGATGTGAACGGCGTCGGACCCGGCGTTGGGCTCGGTGAGCCCGAAGCAGCCGCGCACCTTCCCCTGCGCGATCTGCGGGAGCCACTCCTTCTTCTGCTCCTCCGAGCCGTTGTAATAGATCATCTCGCCGGCGAAGAACGCCGGGAGGATGAAGATCGACGCGACGGCGGCGCTCCCGTAGCAAACCTCCTCCATCGCGATCACGAACTCCATCACGCCGCCGCCGGTGCCGCCGTACTCCTCGGGGAACGGCAGCCCGAGCAGGCCGGTCTCGACGACCTTGTCGACGAGCTCGAACGGGTAGCGCCCTTCGTCGTCGAGGCGGCGGTCGAGGTCGGGCGGGCACTCGCGCTTGATGAAGTCGCGGAGCATCTCGCGGAACGCTTCCTGCTCGGGCGTGAACGTGAAGTCCATGACTAACCCTTCGCCGGACGGAACTTCGGGAGTCGCAGCTTGGTATGGAACGCGTCTTCCATCTCGTTGTCGAACCAGAGCTGCACGGGCATGCCGATCCTGACGTCCTCGACCGGGCAGTCGGTGACGTTGGAAGTCATGATCGGCCCTTCTTCGAGCTCGATGTCGGCGATCACGTACGGGACCTGCGCCGAGAAGTTCGGGTGGATCGCCTGGCGCACGACGGTGAACGAGAAGACGCGTCCGCGGCCCGACGCGACGATCGAGCCGAGATCCTGCGACAGGCATCGCGTGCAGCACGGTCCCCACGGCATCTGCACGTTGCCGCACTCATTGCACGTCTGCACCCGCAGCTCCTCGGCCAGCGTGCCTTCCCAGTAGCCGCGCGTCTCCTCGACGACGATCGGCGCGGCGCCGGCGACCAGCTCGGTAAGCGTGTGCGGCATCAGGCGGCGCCTTTCGTGAGGAGCAGCGTGGCGTGCGCGGCGTGGAAGCCGCCCTGCCCGGCGACGACGCAGACCTCGGCGTCGTCCACCTGCGAGGTCGACTCACCGCGGATCTGGCGCACCCCTTCGGCGAGCACGTTCCACCCGACGAGGTTCGCCTCGGAGAGCATCCCACCGCTGGTATTCGAGGGCAGCGCGCCGCCGCGCTTCAGATTTCCTTCGAGCGCGAACGGGCCCGCCTCGCCGCGCTTGCAGAAACCGTAATCCTCCATCGTGATCAGCACGGTGGAGGTGAAGCAGTCGTAGAACTGCGCGACGTCCACGTCCTCGGGCTCGAGGCCGGCCATGCGATAGGCGGTCGCCGCGGAGCGGGCGCCGGGGTAGCTCGTGTAGTGATCGGGGTCCGACAAGCCTTGGAGGTTGGCGGCGACGCCGGCGCCGGCGATGACGGCGGGCGGCTTGGCGAGGTCTCGCGCCCGCTCGCTGCTCGTCACGACGACCGCGACCGCGCCGTCGGATGCGCCGATCGTGCAGTCGAGGACCCGCAAGGGCTCGGACACGTACCGGTTCTGGAGGTACTGCTCGATCGTCAGCGGATCGCGGTAGGTCGCGCCGGGGTTGCGCGAGGCATGCTCGCGGAAGGCGACCGCGACGGATCCGAGCATCTCCTCGGTGACGCCGAACTCGTTCATGTATCGCTTCGCGGCGCGCGCCTCCATGATCGGGCCGCCGGCCAGCCCGTAGGCGATGTCGTCCGAGGGCGCCTGCCCGCGGCCCATCTGGGCGCGGCCGAAAAGCATCGGCAGGCCGGTCTTGGCGTTCTCGCCGTAGACGCACACCGCGACCTCGCAGAGCCCCGCCTCGACGGCCAGGGCGGCCTCGGCGACCAGCGCGACGGCGGTCGCCCCGCCGATGAACTTCTGAGACAGGTAGTTGGTGCGCAGGCCGAGCTTCCCGCCGAGCTGCTCGGCATGGAGAAGGAGTGGCTCGGCCAAGGGCGGAGCGGTCAGCAAGCCGTCGATGTCCGCCTTGGTCAACCCGGCGTCGTCGATCGCGCGCTTCACGGCTTCGGTCTGGAGGCTCCACGCGCTGCGGCCCGGGAGCTTCCCGAAAGCCGTGACGCCGACCCCCGCGATCGCGGTCTTCCCCGAGATGCTCATCCCGTCGGAAAGTGTAGGTCCCAACTGACCCGCGTGTCAGTTGGTTGCGGTCTAGGGTGTCCGAAAGCCGGGCACAAGGGTGAGGGGTGTACATGGAACGGCACGATCTGGAGACGCCGACCCGGACGCTCGTCGAGGAGGCGATCGACCGCGGCGACGCAGAAGGCGCGAAGAAGCTCCTGAAGGCGATGGAAGCCGACTGGCTCCGGAACAAGGACTACTCGATCAACTGGATCACCTCGCTCCTGTCCTTCATCGGGCGCCGCATGGGCGAGCCTGCCGTCGAGGAGGCCCTGCGCGACTTCGGCGAGCGGTACCTGCGTGAGCGCCGGGCGGGCTACGCGGCGGTGGAGCCGGGGGTGCGTCTCGAGGGGCTCGTGCGAGCCATGAAAGCGAACGGCGCCGACGTCGAGCTGTCGGAGGACGACGAGAAGTGGGTGGCCTCGTTCCGATGCGGCTCGGGCGGGAAGCTCATCGACGACGGCGCCTACGCTGCGCCGCGGGACTACCTGACGATCCACGGACCGACGCCGGTCACGTTCGGCCGGGAAACGCTGCCGGTCTACTGCGCGCACTGTTCCGTCAACAACGAGATCGAGCCGATCGAATCCACCGGCGTGCCCGTCACCATCGAGTTCCCGCCGGAGCGTCCCGGCGAGCGCTGCGTTCATCACGTCTACAAAGATCCGGCGTCGATCCCGCAGGAGATCTTCCGGCGCATCGGGAAGGAAAAGTTGCCTTGATGGACGCCGTCCGCCAGCTCGCAGACGCGTACAGCGCGCGGGCGTTCGACTACGCGGAGCTATGGGCTCCGGTGCTGCAGCCGATGGGGCGGCAACTGCTCGAACGGCTGCAGCCGAGCGATGCGACGACCTTCCTCGACCTCGGCACCGGGACGGGGACGCTCCTCGCCGACATCGCCGCATTCGCTCCACGGGCGCGGATCGTCGCGATCGACCGCTCGGAGGGCATGATCCGGCAGGCCTCCCATCCCGCGATGTTCGCCGTGATGGACGCCCAGGCGATCGCCCTCGAGCCGGCGTCGGTAGACGCGGCCGTCATGGCGTTCGTCATCTTCACGGTGCCCGACCCGCCCGGCGTGCTCGCCGAGGCCCATCGCGTGCTGCGACCGGGGGCGCGGATCGGGGTGGCTACGTGGGGCGACGAGCCCGAGGTGATCGCAGACCGGGTCTGGGGATCAGAGCTCGATGCGGCCGGGGCACCGCCGGATCCCGGATCGCCGCTCAACCGGCGCGACCTCTCGAACACGACCGAGAAGCTCGCAGGACTGTTCCGTGCGGCAGGCTTCGAAGACGTCGAGACCTGGACCAACCGGCTCGACCTCATCTGGCCGGTGGACGACTACTTCCGTTTCATGGCCGGCGGGCCGGTACGGCGCCGGCTGGACCGGCTGGAGCCCGACCGCCAGATGGAAAGCCTGCGCCGGATCCGCGAACGGCTCGACGCCCTGGCCCCTGAAGACTTCGCGGAACGCTCGGAGGTCGTCTACGCGATCGGTCGCCGACCGGAGGGGGGCTGATCCGGAATGCAGGTCGGTCGGCGAGACTTCCTCCGGAGCGGACTGATCGCGACGGGAGCCGCGATCGCCGGCCCATCGATATGGCGTGCGGCGCTGGCCGCGCCCGCGCAGCCGGGCCCCGGGCCGTACGGAGATCTGAAGGATCCGGATGCGAACGGGATCATGCTTCCCGAAGGATTCACGTCCCGTCTGATCGCGCTGAGCCGGCAAAGGGTCGCCCACACCCCATACACCTGGCACGACTTCCCCGACGGCGGCGCAACCTATCCGGCCGATCAAGGCGGGTGGATCTACGTCTCCAACAGCGAGGTGAACGACACGGGCGGTGTCGGCGCTGTTCGCTTCGACAGTGTGGGAAACATCGCGGATGCGTACCGCATCCTCGAGGGCACCTCGCGCAACTGCGCGGGGGGTCCCACCCCGTGGGGAACGTGGCTTTCGTGTGAAGAGACCGCGCGAGGCCGGGTCTGGGAGTGCGACCCCACCGGGAAGCGCGCGCCCGTCGTGCTTTCCAAGCTGGGAACGTTCACCCATGAGGCCGCCGCGGTCGATCCCGAGGGGCGGCGCGTCTATCTCACGGAAGACCGCGACGACGGGGGCTTCTATCGGTTCACGCCCAGGAACTACCCGAACCTCGCCGCCGGCGTGCTCGAGATCGCTCGAGTCGAGGACATCGCGCGCGTGCATGCCGGGGCCGCGAGCGCCGTCACCTGGCGTCCGATCCCGGATCCCGAATACTTCCGCGCCGAGCCCACGCGGCGGCAGGTAAGTGAGCGCACGCCCTTCGACGGCGGCGAGGGATGCTGGTTCGACTCGGGCAACGTCTACTTCACCACCAAGGGCGACGACCGCGTGTGGTCCTACCGTACCGCCGACGAGACCCTCGAACTGTTGTACGACGGCACCACCACACAGCGTGTCCTCATGGGGGTCGACAACGTCTATGTGGCACCGCGGTCGGGTGACGTGTTCGTGGCCGAGGACGGCGGCGACCTCGACATCGTCATGATCACGCCCGAGCGTCGGGTCGCCCGGTTGCTCAAGCTGGTGGGATCGGTTCACGACGGTTCGGAGTTAGCCGGTCCCGCGCTCAATCCGGCAGGAGATCGCTTCTACTTCAGCTCCCAGCGTAGTTTCGGAAAGGGGGCCACCTACGAGGTGACGGGACCGTTCCGAACGGACCGCACCACGACGCCCAGCGTGACGCCTCCCGCCTCATACGCGCCGTCCACCGGGCCGTCGGCTGTGGCCGGCTCCTCGCTCTTACCCACGCCCGCCTCGCCGGTGGAGTCGTCCGACAACTCAGCCTGGAAGGCGGTCTTTTCTGGTGCGCTGGCCCTGGGCGGAGCGGCCGCTGCAGTCGCAGGCGCGACACGCTTCGTACGACGGCGGAGGAACGACGGCCCTGTTTGAGACGGGCAAATCGAACGAAAAGCGTAGTCAAGTTCACCCCCCAACCTGATTGCGCACCCAGCCGCCGCCACTACGCTCGCCTTGCCGGGGATCGGTCATCGGCTAAGAGGGGGTGCCGCGCCGTGGGGGACTCTTTTCCGACACGTCGTGCGGCCGTTCCGGGGTGTGCGCCGCCCGCCCGATCGACGGGTGTCCGTCTCGCCCTGCTGCTCATCGTCGGCGCCCTCACATCGGCCTGTGCGGCGCCGCCGACCGCGGCGGTACGAGACCCACTGGCCAAGCTGGAGAAGGTGGACGGCGCCGTCCACGTCGTTCTCGTTCCGAAGGCGGTCGAACGCATCGGCATCAAGACGGCAGCCGTCGAAACGGTCGTTGCCGGGGGCGTTCAGCGCACCGCCATCCCGTACGGAGCCCTGGTCTACGACACAAAGGGCGATGCATTCGCCTACACGAACCCGGCCCCGCTGACGTTCGTGCGCCACAGCCTTCGGGTGGCGTCCATCCAAGGCGATCGCGTGATCTTGACGGATGGCCCGGCAGCCGGTGCCTCGGTCGTAACCGTCGGCGCGAGTCAGCTACTCGGCATCGAGCTTGGAGTCGGTCTCTAACGGGACCCGGGGAGGACGCTCGCCATGATGCGCTGGATCGTCGGATCGAGCTTGAGGTTGAGACGGGTCGTCGTTGTCGCGGCCGCGGGCCTGATGGCGGTCGGCTTCATGCAGCTCACGAAGACCCCCGTGGACGTCCTCCCCGAGTTCATGCCGCCGACCGTCGAGCTCCAGACGGAAGCGCTCGGCCTCTCCGCGTACGAGGTGGAACAGCTGATCACCGTTCCCTTGGAGCAGGATTTGCTCAATGGGATCGCCTGGCTGGACGAGATCCGTTCGGAGTCGACCCCGGGTCTCTCGTCGATCGAGCTCGTTTTCGAACCCGGCACGAACGTCCTCAGGGCCAGGCAACTGGTCTCGGAGCGTTTGACCGAGGCCTACGCGCTTCCCAACGTCTCCAAGCCCACGACGATGCTGCAGCCGACGTCTTCGACCCGCCGGGTCTTGATGATCGGGATGACGTCGGAGACCCTGTCTCTGATCGACATGTCCGTCCTCGCCCGATGGACGATCAAGCCTCGTCTGCAAGGCGTGCCCGGCGTCGCGAACGTGTCGATCTGGGGACAGCGTGAACGCCAGCTCCAGGTTCGCGTCGACCCACGCCGCCTCTCCGACACGGGCGTAACCCTCCAAGAGGTCATCGCAACGACGGGCAACGCGCTGTGGGTGTCGCCGTTGAGCTTCCTCGAGGCGAGCACCCCCGGCACCGGCGGCTTCATCGACACGCCCAACCAGCGGCTCGGGATCCAGCATCTGCTTCCGATCCAGAACGCCGGCGATCTCGCGAACGTCACGGTGTCGAGGGAGGGGCAGGTACCACTTCGCCTCGGCGACGTCGCACAGGTCGTGGAGGACCACCAGCCGCTGATCGGCGACGCCGTCCTCCCCAGCGGCCCCGGACTGATGCTCGTCGTGGAGAAGTTCCCCGACACGAGCACGCTCGAGGTGACCCAAGCCGTCGAGGACGCCCTGACGGAGCTTCAGCCGGGCATGGCAGACGTCCGGTTCGACTCGAGCATGTATCGCCCGGCGGACTACCTTCAGCGTTCGATAGACAACGTCGGCTTGGCCCTGATCATCGGGGCCGTTCTCCTCATCCTGCTGCTCGGCGCGTTCTTCTACGACTGGCGTACCGCGCTCATCGGCGCCGTCGCGATGCCCGTCGCCCTGGCGGTCGCGCTGATCGTGCTGCGTATGCGCGACGTGACGGTGAACATGATCGTGGTGGCCGGGCTCGCGATGGCCCTCGTCGCTCTGGTGGACGATGCAGTGGTCGGGGTCGAAAGCATCGTTCGGCGCCTGCGCCGCACGCGGCTCGAGGGGAGCAAGAAGTCGACCATATTGAACGTCCTCGACGCGACGCTCGAGACGCGCAAAGCGACGTTCTTCGCCACCCTCGTCGTCGCTCTCGCCGTCGTGCCGCTGTTCTTCTTCACGGGTATCCCCGGCGCGTTCTTCCCGCCCCTGGCGACCTCCTACCTGCTCGCGGTGGCGGCCTCGATGGCGGTCGCACTCACCGTGACTCCCGCACTCGGCATGCTTCTGCTCGCCGGCGCCCCGCTCGATGCGTCGGAGCCTCCGCTCGTGCGTCGGCTGCAAGGCGCCTCGGAGCGAACCCTTAAAACTCTGATCGCCCGCCCGGGCCGGGTGCTGATCGCGCTCGGCGCCGTCGCGGCGATCGGACTCGCGACGTTCCCGTTCATCCAACGAGGACCCGTTCTACCGGCGTTCAAGGAGCCGGTCCTCCTCGTCGACGTCGACGCTGCGCCGGGCACGTCCCACCCCGAGATGACGCGGATCATCGCGCAGGCCGGAGCGGAGGTGCGCACGCTCCCCGGCGTGGCCAACGTCGGATCGCACGTCGGTCGCGCGATCACGTCCGATCAGGAGAGCGGCGTCAACACGGCAGAGATGTGGATCGCGATAGACCCGGCCGCCGACTATGCGGCGACGATCCGTTCGGTCGAAGAGATCGTGACGGGGTATCCGGGACTCGACTCGGACGTGCTGATCTACTCGAACGAGCGCGTGACCGATCTGCTGACCGGGATCGAGAACGACGTCGTCGTGCGCGTCTTCGGCGAGGATCTCAACGTCCTCACCGCCCAGGCGCAACAGGTCCAGACGATGCTCACCGGGATCGACGGCGTCGTCGAACCACTCGCGCAGCTCCCGATCCAGGAGCCGACCATCGAGGTCAAGGTCGATCTCGCCGCCGCGCAGCGCTACGAGATCAAGCCCGGCGATGTGCGGCGCGCCGCGACAACGCTGCTCTCCGGCCTCGAGGTCGGCAACCTGTTCGAGGACAACAAGGTCTTCGAGGTCGTGGTGTGGGGGACGCCGGAGATCCGGTCGAGCTTGGAGGCCATCCGCAACCTGCCGATCGACCGGCCGGCCGGCGGCCAGGTGCGGCTCGCCGACGTCGCTCAGGTGAGCGTCAAGCCCAACCCGAACACCATCCACCGCGAGTCCGTCTCGCGCACCATCGACGTCACCGCGAACGTCCGAGGACGAGGACTCGGCGACGTCATCGGCGAGATCGAGCAATCACTCAGCCGGATGGACTTCCCGCTCGAGTACCACGCGGCCCTCCTCCAGGACTCCGCGACCCGCCAGGCCGACTTCCGGCGCACCCTGGCGCTGGTCGTTGCCGCCGCCGCCGGCATCCTGCTTCTCCTCCAAGCAGCGCTCGGCAGCTGGCGCAACGCATCGCTGGTGTTCCTCTCCATGCCGGTCGCGCTCACGGGAGGGCTCCTGGGCGCGCTCGCGGTCGGACGGACGGCCTCTCTCGGCATGATCGGTGGGCTGTTCGCGGTCTTCTTCATCGCCGCTCGGAACGGCATCTTGCTGTTGAGCCGCTACCGCGACCTCGAGCGTGATTCGGTATCGGGGACCGAGCTCGCCCTTCGCGGAGCCCGAGAGCGGATCGGACCGGTCGTCATGACCGCGCTCGGTACGTCCGTGGCGCTGCTTCCGATCCTGATCCTCGGGGATCGAGCCGGAAGCGAGATCCTGCGCCCCATGGCATCCGTGATCGTCTTGGGACTCGTGACCTCCACCCTTTACAGCGCTCTCGCGCTGCCGGTCCTTTACCTCCGATTCGCCTCGCGGCCGGAAGCGCTGTCGCTCGACGACGAGATCGAGCTGACGCGGGGCCGCGTCATCGCCCTGGAACCGGAGGAGGCGTCGAAGGCAGGAAGCGGGGTCGTCGGCATCACCGCGACCGAGCCCAACCCAACGACCTAGGTGAGCGCGATGCGACGAAAGACCCGACGGGCGACGCTCGCAGCCGCGGTCGCCGCGACGCTGCTGGCCGGATGCGCCGGCCAGGTCGAGGAAGCTGGGCACAAGGCGGTCGAGCCGTACTCCATCGACGAGTCCGCCCAGGGGCTGAGCCGCGTACGGTTGACCCAACAGGCCGCCGTGCGTCTCGCGGTGACGACGGCCGCGGTGACGGAGACGCGCGTCGCGGCCGGCGCTCTACGGAAGGTGATCCCGTACGGCGCGATCATCTACGACACCAAAGGCGCGACGTTCACGTACACGAGCCCGGAGCCGCTCGTGTACGTCCGAGCGTCGATCGTCGTCGACTTCATCGATGGGGACAGCGTCTACCTGACCGAAGGGCCGCCGATCGGCACGCAGGTCGTGACCGCCGGCGCCGCCGAGCTGTACGGCATCGAGTTCGGGCTCGGGAAGTGACGAGCCGGGAGACGCGCGAGCCATGATGCGTTGGATCGTCGGGTCGAGCCTCAAGTTCCGGTTCATCATCGTGGCCGGAGCAGCGGCGATGATGATATTCGGCGTCGGCCAGCTCAAGGCCATGCCCGTGGACGTCTTCCCCGAGTTCGCGCCTCCGAAGGTCGAGGTGCACACGATCTGTGTGGGCCTGTCCACCACCGAAGTTGAGGCGCTGGTCACCATCCCCTTGGAGCAGGCACTGTTCGGGATCCCGAAACTCGACGTCCTGCGGTCGAAATCGCTCGAGCAGCTGTCGCAGATCGAGCTCCTCTTCGAGCCGGGCACCGACCTCCTGGAGGCGCGACAGCTGGTCGCGGAGCGGCTCGCGCTCGTGAAAGCGACGCTGCCGACCTGGGCGGCTCCGCCGGTCATGCTTCAGCCGCTGTCGTCGACGAGCCGGGTCATGAAGATCGGGCTCTCCTCGGAGACGCTGAGCACCATCGACCTGTCGATGATCGCCTACTGGAAGATCCGAGCACGGCTGCTCCGCGTCCCGGGCGTGGCCAACGTCCCCATCTGGGGGGAGCGCCTCCAGATGCTGCAGGTTCAGATCGATCCGGACCGGATGGAGAAGCACGGCGTGTCCGTCAACCAGGTCATGGAGGTCACCGCCGACGCGCTGGACGAGGGAATTTTACAATTCGCAAGCGGCGCCGTCGTCGGCAGGGGCGGGTTCATCGACACGCCCAACCAGCGGATCTCGGTCCGCCACGAGCTGCCGATCGTCACGCCGGCCGATCTGGGTCAGGTCACGTTCAAGAACAACGCCGGCAAGACGCTGAGGCTGTCCGATGTCGCCGTCCTCGTCGAGGACCATCAGCTGCTCGGCGGCGACGCCGTCATCAACGACGGACCCGGCCTGATGCTCATCGTCGAGAAGCTGCCGTGGGGCAACACGCTCGAAGTGACGCGCGGGGTCGATGCGGCCCTCGCCGAGATGGCTCCCGGCCTCCCGGGGATCGACATCGACGCAGAGATCTTCCGTCCGGCGACGTTCGTCGAGACCGCGATCAAGAACCTCAGCACGTCGCTGCTGCTGGGGATCCTGCTCATGATCTTCGTGCTCGGCGCCTTCCTCTTCGAGTGGCGGACCGCGCTGATCAGCTCGGTCACGATCCCCATCACGCTCGTCGCTGCCGGGCTCGTACTCAAGGCGACCGGCGCGACGATCAACACGATGATCCTGGCCGGTTTCGTCATCGCTTTAGGAGCGATCATCGACGACGCGATCGTCGACATCGAGAACATCGTCCGGCGACTGCGACAGGCACGTGCCGAAGGAAGCACGCAGTCGACCGCGTCGATCGTCTTCTCATCCTCGATGGAGGTTCGCGGCGCGATCGTCTACGCATCCTTGATCGAGGCGCTGGCGCTGCTGCCGGTGTTCTTCCTCGAGGGATTGACCGGCTCGTTCTTCCGGCCGCTCGCCTTCTCGTACGCGCTGGCGGTGTTCGTTTCGATGAGCGTCGCACTCACGCTCACGCCGGCGTTGAGTCTGATCCTGCTGCGGAACGCACCGCTCGAACGTCGCGAGTCCCCGGTCGTGCGCGTGCTCCAACGCGGTTACACGGCGATCCTCGGCCGGATCCTCCGAACGCCGCGTCCCGCGTACGGCGCCGTCGCCGTCGTTCTGCTGGCAGGCATCGTGGCCGCGCCAGCTCTCGGCCAGTCGCTGCTGCCCGAGTTCAAGGAGCGGGACTTCCTGATGCATTGGTTGACCAAGCCGGGCACGTCGCTGGAGGAAGAGGTGCGCGTTACGACGGCGTCGAGCAAGGAGCTTCGAGCGATCCCGGGTGTCCGGAACTTCGGAGCACACATCGGCAACGCGCTGCTCGGCGACGAGCCGTACGGCGTCTATTTCGGTGAGAACTGGATCAGCGTCGACCCCAAGGCCGACTACGACGCGACGCACGCCAAGATCCAGGAGGTCGTGGACGGCTACCCGGGCATCTACCGCGACGTGCAGACCTACCTCAAGGAGCGGATCAGGGAGGTGCTCACCGGATCCTCCGACGCGATCGTGGTTCGCGTCTACGGCCCGGACTTGCAAGTCCTCCGCAGCAAGGCCGCCGAGATCGAAGAGATCCTCCGCGGCATCCCCGGCACGATCGAGGAGCACGTCGAGCTCCAAGTCGAAGAACCGCAGATCCAGGTCGAGGTGAACCTCGCCGCCGCGCAACGCCACGGGATCAAACCCGGAGACGTGCGCAGGATCGCTTCCACGATGATCGCCGGCGAAGAGGTCGGCGATATCTTCCGCGCCGGCAGGGCCTACGACGTGCAGGTGTGGAGCATCCCCGAGGCGCGGAACAGCCTGACGGACATCCAGAATCTTCGCATCGACACCCCCGAGGGCGGCCAGGTTCGCCTGAACGAAGTTGCCGAGGTCGCCATCCGGACCGTTCCGAACTTCGTGAGACACCAAGGCCTCCAGCGGCGGATCCAGATCGAGGCGAACGTTGAAGGGCGAGACCTCGGGTCCGTCGTACGCGACTTCGAGTCCAAGCTGGCGGAGGTCGACTTCCCACTCGAGTATCGCTACGAGCTGCTCGGCGAGTACACGGAACGTCAGGCCGCACAGACGCGCCTGTTCGGCTGGGCCATCGTCGCCGCGATCGGGATCTTCATGCTGCTCATGGTGTCCTTCGGGAGTCCCCGGCTCGCAACACTGTCCTTCCTGACGCTCCCGATGGCGATGGTCGGAGGGATCCTCACCGTCTACTTCGGCGGACGGGTCCTTTCACTCGGCTCCCTCGTCGGGTTCTTCACGGTGCTGGGCGTGGTCGCTCGGAACGGGATCATGATGATCAGTCACTTCCAGCATCTCGAGCGGTTCGAAGGTGAGTCCTTCGGTCCCGCTCTGGTCCTTCGCGGCGCGAAGGAACGGCTCTCGCCGATCATGATGACCACGCTCACCACGGGCCTCGCCTTGGTCCCGCTGCTCGTCACCGGCCAGATCCCCGGGCAAGAGATCGAGTATCCGATGGCCCTGGTCATCATCGGCGGCCTCATCACGTCGACCTTGATCAACCTTTTCGTCGTACCGTCGCTCTACTTGCGATTCGCACGCGGGAGACGGGTCCAGATCGCGGCTTAGACCCGCACGAGGAATAGGGCGGAGGGTTTTAACCGAAACGTTGAGTCCGGAGGTTGAGATGAAGGCTATCCGCATCGCGTGCGCTGCTCTTGTCTTGGTCACCGCAAGTGCATGCAGCGACCGAGCCAGAACGGTCGCGACGATCGAACGACCTTCACCCCCGCCGTACCCCGTGAACTTCGATCCCAGCATCTTCGACGAGACGTCGGCCACGATCGACAACGAGTGGTGGCCGCTCAAGCCCGGCACGCAGATGACCTTCGAGGGCAGTGCTTTCGAAGACGGTGAACGGATCCGTCGCCGCGTGGTGTTCACCGTGACCGACCTGACCAAGGTCATCGCCGGCGTCCGCGTCCTCGTCGGATGGGACAGGGACTACAACGACAACGAGCTCTCCGAGTCGGAGCTCATCTTCCTCGCGCAGGACAAGGACGGGAACGTCTGGCATCTCGGAGAGTACGTCGAGCACTACGAGGAGGGCGGCCATTTCGCGGGGGGCCGCCTCTGGCTCGTGGGGTATCTCGAGGGCGCAAAGGCCGGTATCCAGATGACGGCGTCGCCGAAACTGGGCGCGCCCCCTTACTCGCAAGGGTTCGCGCCACCTCCGTGGGACTGGGACGACAACGCGAGGGTCTATCAGGTCGGTCAGAGGACCTGCATCCGCTTGGGCTGCTACTCCGATGTCTTGGTCATCGAGGAGTTCGAACCCGCCATCCCCGGCATCTCTCAGCTCAAGTACTACGCCCGCGGGGTGGGCAGCGTGCGCATCGGCTGGCTCGGCGAGGAGGACGAAGAGCGAGAGACCATGGAGCTCGTTAGGCTCGCCACGCTATCGCCGGACGAGCTCGCGAAGACCCGGGCCACCGTGCTCGAGCACGAGAGCCGCGCATACATGTACGGACTCACCCCGCCGGCGGAGCAAGTCGAAGCGGGCACATGATCGAACGCGCGAGCACAGAAGCCGACGGCTAGGCCGGCCCCCAGCTCGTCTCGTCCGCGCCCCAGCCGCGCATCCCGGCGCGTACCTTCGGGCACTTCGCGCCCGTCGCCGCGCGGGCGTACCAGAGGCCCGCGTCAAGTTCCGTCGTGACGAGCGCGAGGCATAGCGAGGCACCGTCCGGCAAGGGCGCTTGCAGTACAACGACCGGGCTTTCCCCGAACTCCTCCGCGGGGACCTGAACGATCACGGCCGTCCCCCACGCGATGCTTGGGTCGAGGGAGCGAAGGACCTCGAGCTCTCCTCCGGAACCGGCGGCGAACCAGAGGTTGTCGACGTAGTAGACCTGCTGAGCCTCGAGAGCGTCGACGATCACGGTCCGCGCGATCTCCCCCGGGGTCTGCGGTGTCGGCGAACCCGTCGCGATGGGCGACGCCTGCGGGTTCAGCCCGGGCACGTCCCCCGCGGGCCCGAGCAACGCCAGAGCCACCAGCGGCCCGAGGAGGAAACGGCGTTGCAGCGCGGCAGCGTCCACGCTGCCAGGATAGCCCGCGCGAACGGCCCGGCCCCGAGAGGCCGGAGCTAGACGAGCAGGAGCGATCCGAGTAACGCGTCTGCGGCCTTGCGATCCCCTTCGACCTTGAGCGCACCCGCAGCCTCGGCGTCCTGCCAGGGGTCGCGCCGGGCGGCGACCATGGCGAGCGCCGCCGTCGGTGCCGTGATCCGGGCCTCGGGGGCGTCGAGTCCGTAGCCGTAGCGCCGCAACCCGAGATCGATCCCCAGCGTCGGCAGGTCGATGTCACTGAACGCCAGCGAAACCTTGCCCGAGGCGTCGGCGGGGATCCTGGGGAACGTTTGGACCGGGATCCCGGCGTGGATCTGGCGCGCGATCGGCAGGACGGAAGGGGGCGCGTCGTCGGCCTGGATCCCGAACACCCGCCGCAGGTCCTCCAAGTGCACCCACTCGTCGTAGATGCGGAGCGACGCGAGCCAGGACAGCGAGACCCGTCCGAACGGCGTCGGCATGACGCGTCGCGCGAGCCCGGCGGGGATCACACCGCTCAACCGCTCGATCCGGCGGGCCCACACCTCGAGCCCTTTGAGGATCTCGGGGATCGGACGGTCTGCCCAGCGTGCCGCCTGCTTGTCGTTCCAGACCTCGATCTTCGACAGCGCCTCGTCGCCTCGCCTGGAGAAGCCGACGGTCAGGAGGCGCCCGGTGAGCGTTCCCTCATCGCTCGAAACCAGGTGACCGGCGACCTCGCGCACGCGCCACCGGGGCACGATGATCCGCTCCCAGTCCGCCTCGGAGATGCTGCGCAGCAGCGCGACCGTCCGCTCCCGCTGGGCCTTCACGCCGGCCAGGACCTGATCCTTGTCGAAGTCGAAGACCGATCCGTGTGACGCGGAGGGAACCTCAGTCCAGCCGTTCGATGACGATCGCATTCGCCTGCCCGCCCCCCTCACACATCGTGTGGAACCCGGTCCGCGCGCCGGAACGCTCAAGCTCGTGCAGCAGCGTCGTCATGATCCGAGCGCCGCTCGCACCCACCGGATGGCCGAGGGAGATCCCGCTGCCGTTGACGTTGACGACGTCGTGCGGGACGCCGAACGTCTTCTCCCACATGGGCACGATCGACCCCATCGCCTCGTTGCACTCGAACAGGTCGATGTCGGTGAGCTTGATGCCCGTGCGATCCATCAGCTTGCGCGTCGCCGGGATCGGCCCCTTGAGCATGACGATCGGTTCGGTGGCCGCGACCACGAAGTGCTTGAAGCGGGCGCGCGGCTTCAGACCGAGCTGCTCCGCCTTCTCCCGGCTGGCGACCAGGATCGCCGCCGCGCCGTCGGAGATCGGAGACGAGTTGCCCGGCGTCATGTCGGGACTGTCCTCGCGGACCGGCGCCAGCGCTGCCAGGCGCTCGACCGTGGTTCCGCGTCGGATGCACTCGTCGGTCGTCACCTCTTCGATGCTTCCGTCGGCCTGCATCGCCTTGATCGGAACGATCTCACGCTGGAACCGGCCATCGTCGGTCGCCTGCGCGGCACGCCGGTGTGACTCGGCGGCTTGTTCGTCCATGTCGGTCCGCGAGATCCCGAACTCCCTGGCGATCTCTTGGGCGGCCTGGAACTGCGTGTAGAGATTCTGGTTGCCCCCGACCGCCGCGAACCAGTCGTCGGAGAACGCGAAGCCCGGCTGGATCGCGTTCGAGCCGAGCCCGACCCGCGACATCGCCTCGACGCCGCACCCGATCGCGAGGTCGTAGACGCCGGCCATGACGCCCTGCGCCGCGAACGCGACCGACTGCATCGAGGAGCCGCACTGGCGGTCGACGCTCGTCGCCGGCACGTCCCACGGCAGCCCCGCGGCGATCCACGCGTTGCGCGTGACGTTGACACCCTGCTCGCCGGTTTGCGTCACGCATCCGCCGATCACGTCGTCGATCTGGAGCGGATCGACGCCGGCACGCTCGATCAGCGCCTTGAGGACCATGCCGAGCAGATCCGTCGGATGCGTGCCGGAGAGCTTGCCGTTCTTCTTGCCGATCGGGCTTCGTACCGCCCCGACGATCACCGCTTCGCTCATGGCGTCACCTTATCCCCGCCCCTGGCCTTGGCGCGTGCCGCCCGCATCTTCTTGCGCAACGCTTTCGTGGCCGCCGCGTCGACCTCGAGCGAGTAATCGTCGGCCTCGCCGGTCATGACGACGCCGTAGTCGCGTTCGGCGGCCTCGCGGCTGACGTACTCGTCGAGCACGTCGTCGCGAACCTTCTCCGCCTCGCGGTCGAGCGGATCGCCCCACCCTCCGCCACCGCCGCGCTGGTACTCGATCCGCGTTCCGGCGCCGAGCGGCTCGTACAGGGCGGTGTGGGTGATGAGCTTCTCTTCCCCGTTTGGGCCGCGGATGACGAGCTTGTCGGGTGGCCCGTTCTCGCCGCCGGCGACCCCGCGCGACGTGTACTTCATGCTCATGACGAAGGTGTAAAGGCTGCAGTCGGCGGTCGACTCCTTCACCCAGAATGAGCCCGGCTGGCCGCGCCACTTGCCGGGCCCGGCCGTGTCGGTCGTCAGGTCGTTCGAGAGATGGCGCGCCGGGAAGATCGCCTCGTTGATCTCGGCCGTCGCCATGATCAGGTTTCCGAATCCGGCGTTCGCGCAGCCCCAGCCGTCGGTCCCGTACGCGGCCGCGGATGCGGTCGACTGCGTGTCGACCGAGTGGTCGATGAACAGCTTCTGCGACTTCGGGTTGATGCCGAAGAGCACCGTCGGCATGGCGGCCTTGTAGACCTGCGGGCAGGACTTCTCGGGGATGGCGTTCGCCAACGCCATCGCGACCGCTTCGGAGACCTCGCACCCGGGATGATGCGTCCCCATCGACACCGGCTTGCCGACCGGCGGGTTCACGATCGTGTTCTCCGGATACAGGATCTTGATCGGCGCGAACAAACCCTGGTTGCGCGGGATCGTCGAGTCGATCATCGAGCACAGCTGCGCGTAGGTCATCGAGCGCGTGTTGCACTGGGTGGACCACGCCTGCAGCCACGGCCGGTCGTCCGAGCCGGTGAAGTCGATCTCCAACTCGTCCCCCTTGACGTCGACCTTGGCGTGGACCTTCACGTCGGTGTTCCCACGAACGTCGTGGTCGAAGTACGCGTCGGCCTCGTATGAGCCGTCCGGCCAGGAGGAGATCTCCTCACGCATGCGTCGCTCCGAGAATTCGAGCAGCCAGTCGACCGCGCCCTTGACCGCATCGACGCCGTACTGGGCGATCAGCTCCTTGCAGCGCTTCGCGCCGAGCTGCGCCGCGCCGATCTGCGCGCGGAGATCGCCTTCGTAGGTGGGCACGCGGTTGTTGGTGTGGAACAGGTAGATGACGTCCTTACGCTCAACGCCGCCTTCGACGAGCTTCACTACCGGGCATCGGAAGCCCTCGGCCCAAATGTCCATCGCGTCGGCCGGGTAGCCGCCGGGCGTCTGACCCGCGGTGTCGGCGTGGTGGCATTGGATCGAGGCGAAGAGCACGAGCTCGCCCTCGTAGAACACCGGCGAGAAGATGCTCCAGTCGGGCAGGTGTCCCCCGCCGTGGTACGGGTCGTTGCACGCGACGACGTCGCCGTCCTGGAATCCCTCGGCCCCGAAGAACTCGATCCCGAACTGGACCGGGCCCATCGAGGACAGCATGAACTGCGGGATGCCCACCGAGAGCGCGGCCAGACGCCCTTGCCAGTCCATGATCGTCGCGTTGCGCTCGTTCGACTGATTGAGGATCGGCGTCGTCGCGGTGCGGGAGACGTGGATCGCCATCTCGAACGCGATCGTCTCGAGCCCACCGCGGATCACCTCGGCGGTTATCGGGTCCACCGGCACGCGCTTCGCCGGACGCTTCTTCGGAGCTTTCTTCTTGGTCGCGACGGCCATATGCGCGCTCCTTCTACCTCGTTGCCACGTAGTTGCCGAGCCTGTCGAGCTTCACGCTCCATTTCGGCGGTACCACCACGGTCGTGAACGGCTCCTCGATGATCGCGGGCCCGGTGATCTTCTGCCCGGCACGGATCGACGGACCGTCGAACAGCTTGGCCTTGACGAAGCCGCTTCCGAAGTACGCCTGCCGGGTCCCCGACGATCTCGGCGTCGATGCCGACCCCGGAACCCTGCGCAGCTCCGGCTTACCGAGGAGCGCCCGCGAGCGGACCCGCAGCGCCGAGATCATCACGTCCTCGTCGCGCCGGTCGTAGGTGTGCTCCTCGAAGTGCATCTCGTGGAACCGCGCGGCGATCGCGGCGAGCTCCTTCAGCGTGATCTTGCCCTCGACGGGGACGTCGATATCCCAGGTCTGGCCGGGGTACCGGCACTGCGCGAACCGCAGGTGCTTGAAGCGCTTCGTCGGCACGCCCGCCTGCCAGAGCTCTTCGTCGGCTTCCTTCTCGAGCGCGGCGTACACGTCTTCCAGGTGCGCGGCCTCGCTCGCGTCGGATTCGTCCTCGATCCCTTTGTAGATCTCCTCCAGCTTCCCGGGGTCGACGGTTCCCGTCGTCACGAGCGTCGCGCGGACCTTGTCGACCAGGTAATCGGCGACGAGCAGACCCAGCGCCGAGAACGCCGGCGCGGTGCGCGGGATCAAGACCGTGCGGATGCCGAGATCGTCGGCTTGAGCGAGCGCGTGCACCGCGCCGTTGCCGCCGAAGACGACCAGCGCGAACGTCCGGGGATCGTTCCCGCGCTCGGCGGAGACCCGGACGATCGCCTGGTTCATGTGCGCGTTCGTCAGCCAGTGGATCCCCCAGGCCGCCTCGATCGCGTCCATCCCGAGCGGCGTTCCGATCTGCTCCTCGATCGCCTCGGCGACCCCGTCGGACTTCAGCGGGAGGGTGCCGCCGGCGAAGCCGTCCGGGTTCAAGTAGCCGAGCACGAGGTTCGCGTCCGTCACCGTCGGTCGGGTGCCGCCGCGGCCGTAGCACATCGGGCCGGGATCGCCGCCGGCCGACTCGGGGCCGACCTGCAGGCCGCCGGCCTTGACCGACGCGATCGAACCGCCTCCGGCGCCGATCGAGATCACGTCGACCATCGGCAGCGAGATCAGGTACCGGTGAACCCAGTTCCAGAACGACTTGATCGTCGGCTCTCCGCCCTTGACCAGGCAGACGTCGTAGGACGTGCCCCCCATGTCGACGGAGATGAAGTCCTCGATCCCGGCCTCGCCGGCGACCCGGCACGCTCCCATCACGCCGCCGGCCGGGCCGGACGCGAGCGTGACGATCGGCCGTTCGGCCACCGACGGCGCCGCCGCGATACCCCCACTCGACTGCATGACGAGCAGCGGATGCTTGAAGCCGTTGCCGGCGAGCTTCTCGATCAGGTGGTTGAGATAGCGCTTCACGCGCGGCCCGATGTACGCGTTGACGACGGTCGTCGACGTGCGGTCGAACTCCGGCGCGGCCGGGTGCACGCGGTGCGACAGCGAGACCATCTCGAGCTCTGGGAACTCTTCGGCCAGGATCTCGCCGACCCGCTGCTCGTGCGCCGGGTTGACGAACGAGAACAGCAGCACCACGGCGACCGAGGTGACGCCGGCGGACTTGAGCCGCTTCACCTGTGCGCGGATCTCGTCATCGTTCAGCGGTGAAAGCACGTTGCCCTGATAGTCGAGCCGCTCGCCGAGCGTCAGCCGGTAGCGACGCGGCACCAGCTGCGGCGGCGCCGTCGCACTCGGGTCCCAGATGTTCTCGCGGTATCCGCGACGCAGCTCGATCTCGTCGCGACGGCCTTTGGTGACGAGCAGCCCGGTCTTCGCGCCGGTCGACTCGATCATCGTGTTGTCCGCCGTCGTCGTGCCGTGGATGATCAGATCGGTCTTCCCGAGGAACGCCTTCAACGAAAGATCGCGCTGGCCGGCCAGCTGCTCGATGCCTTCCATCACCCCGATCGATTGGTCCGAGGGCGTCGTCGGGTTCTTCCATAGCGCGAACGACCCGTCGGGCTCCACGACGAGGAAATCGGTAAAGGTTCCGCCGACGTCTATGCCAACCCGGTAGCCCATCCCCCGAACCCTCCCTCAGTGGAGCTGAACGTACACGTTCTTCGTCTGCAGATATACGTCGAGCGCCTCGCGCCCACCTTCACGTCCGAGCCCCGACGCCTTGTATCCCCCGAACGGCGCCTGCGCGTTCACCGCGAGCCAGGCGTTGACCCAGACCGTCCCGGCCTGGATGGCTCGCGCCACGCGATGGGCGCGGCTCAAGTCGTTGGTCCAGACCCCCCCCGCCAGCCCGTAATCGGTGTCGTTGGCGATCGCGACCGCCTCGGCCTCGTCGCGGAACGGGATAACGCTGAGCACGGGACCGAAGATCTCCTCTCGCGCGATCCGCATGTCGTTCCGCACGCCGGTCACCACCGTCGGCGGCACGAAGTAGCCGTCGGCGAGGTCGCCGCCGAGCCGCTCGCCGCCGAGCGCCACCGTCGTCGTCGTCCGGGCATCTTCGACGAAGCCCAGCACGCGTTCGAGCTGTGGCGCGCTGATCAGTGGACCCATCTGGGTCGTCGGCTCCATGGGATCGCCCACGGCGAAGGTTCGCGCGAACGCAGTGACCTTGGCCATGAAGTCGTCGTGGATCGATCCCTGGACGAGCAAGCGGCTCCCGGCGATGCACTGCTGTCCGGTGTTCACGAAGCAGCCGACGCACGCCTGGACGGCCGCGGCGTCGAGGTCGGCATCGGCGAACACGATGTTGGCCGACTTGCCGCCGAGCTCGAGCGAGGCCGGGACGAGGCGTCGTCCCGCGGCCTCGGCGACCCCGCGCCCCGTGGCGGTCGAGCCGGTGAACGCGACGACGTTCACGCCGGGGTGCTCGACGAGCGGCGCGCCGGTCTCGGAGCCGGATCCCGTGACGCAGTTGACCACGCCCGGCGGGAACCCCGCCTCGGCGATGAGGTCCATGAGCTTGAGGATCGGCAACGGCGCCAGCTCCGACGGCTTGACGACCACGGTGTTGCCGGCGGCGAGCGCCGGCGCCAAGCGCCAGAGCGCGAGCGACAGCGGCGAGTTCCACGGCACGATCGCGGCGACGACGCCCCGCGGCTCATGGATGGTGTAGTCGAACGTGTTCGCCGCGCTCAACGGGATCGTCGCGCCTTCGAGCTTGTCGGCCCACCCTGCGTAGTACTCGACGTACTCGGCGGTGAAGAGCGCTTCGCCGTGCGTGAACACCCAGGGCATCCCCATGTCCTCGGTCGCGATCCGGCCGAGCTCCTGCGCTTGACCGGCGACCAGCTCCGCGAGCTTGAGCAGCAGCCGCCGGCGAACGGTCGGGGTGGCGTCTCGCCAGCCGCCGTCGAACGCGTTGCGCGCGGCCCGGACCGCGGCGTCGACCTCCTCGGCGGTGCCGATGGGGAACTCGGCGACGGCCTTGCCGGTGGACGGGTTGAGGTCCGTCATCGTGGGACCGGCGCCGGCGCGCCAATCGCCGGCGATGAAGTGCTTGGTCGTCGTCATCCGACCCTCTCGATGATCGCCGCCGAGCCCAGGCCGCCGCCGGCGCACATGGTGGCGCAGCCGTACCGGCCGCCGGTCCGCTCGAGCTCGTGCAGCAGGCTCACGAGGAGCCGCGCGCCGGTCGCGCCGACCGGATGACCGAGCGCGATAGCTCCGCCGTTGGGGTTGACCTTTTCTGGGTTCAACCCGAGCTCGCGCACGCACGCGATGGTCTGGGCGGCGAACGCTTCGTTGATCTCGATGACGTCGAGATCGTCGATCGCGATGCCCGCTCTCTTCAAAGCTTTGGGAACGGCCTCGATCGGGCCGGTTCCCGTGTAGGCCGGGTCGACGCCCGCCGAAGCCCATCCGCGGATCACGGCGCGCGGCGTGAGGCCGAGTTGCTCGGCGCACTTCGCGCTCGTCACGACCAGCGATGCTGCGCCGTCGTTGATGCCGGAGGAATTTCCGGCGGTCACGGTTCCGGCCTCGACGTAGGCGGGGGGCAGCGCCGCGAGCTTCTCGAGCGAGGTGTCGCGGCGCGGCCGTTCGTCGGTGTCGAAGATCCGTGGCTCGCCCCTCCGCTGGGTCACGGGAACGGCCACGATCTCCGGCTCGAAGACGCACGCGTCGATCGCTCGAACCGCGCGCTGGTGCGAGCGCAGCGCCCAACGATCCTGATCCTCGCGGGTGATCCCGAAGCGCTCGGCCGAAGACTCGCCCACGTTGATCCCGACCGACAGCGACGCCATGGCCGGAGGGTGAGACGGCGGGGCGACGACGATCTCGGGAGGCCGGCGCGGGTACGCGCTCGACGGTTTCTTCATCAGCCACGGCTGCTGGCTCATGCTCTCGGCGCCGCCGGTCAGGAACGCCTCGCCTATGCCGGCCCAGATCGCGGTCGCGGCCTGCGTGACCGCCTCGAGGCCCGTGGCGCATGCGCGGATCACCGACATGCCGGGGACATCCTGCGGGACGCCGGCCGCGAGGCCCACGAACCGACCGATGTTCCCGCCGCCGCCGATCGTCTCGCCGAAGATCACGTCGTCGAAGGTCGCCGGGTCGATGCCCGCACGAACGATCGCCTCCTCGGCGACGAGGATCCCCAGGTCCCAGGCCGGCACGGTCGCGAGCGAGCGTCCGGCCTCTCCGATCGGGGTACGGACGGCCGAGATGATGACGGCGGCGTCAGTCACGGTGCTCAAACGCTAGCCCGTGAGGCCGGGAATCGCCAGAGCCGGCCTCTAGGTCTGGACGGCGAACAGGCGCCACTCGTCGGGGATGCCTTTGAGCGTGTGTGTGCCGCGCTCGGAGAAGGCGATACCGGACCCGGCCACCAGGTCCTTGACGGTGCTCGACACGAGAACCTCGCCGGTCTGCGCTTTGGCGCCGACACGCGCCGCGATGTGCACCGCGATGCCGCCCACGTCGTCGCCCATCACTTCGACCTCGCCGGTGTGGAGGCCGACCCGGATCTCGAGGCCGGCTTCCCGGCTGGCTTGCGCGAGCGCGAGCCCGCACCGGATGGCTCGGGCCGGGCCGTCGAACGTCGCGAGGAAGCCGTCGCCGAGCTGCTTCACTTCCCGACCACGGAAGCGTTCCAGTTCGCGGGTCACGAGCGTGTGATGGCGCTCGAGCACCTCGCGCCACAGCGTGTCGCCGAGCGCCGAGGCCTTCTCGGTCGAGCCGACGATGTCGGTGAACATCACCGTCGCGAGGACGCGATCGATCTCCGTCGCGCGTCGCTCCCCGGTGAGGAACTCTTCGACCTCGTCGATGAGCGCGTCCGCGTCCCCCGCGAAGAGCATGTGGTCGATGCCCGGGAGCTCAACGTACGTCGCGCCGGCGATCCGGTCTGCCATCCACTTCGCCGCGTGGCGGTTCACGGCGCGATCGCCCCGGCGGTGCAGCACGAGTGTCGGGACGTGAAGCGTCGGCAGGATCGCGCGCACGTCGATGTCGAGGAACATCATGAACATCTGAACCATCATCGCGGGCGTCGCGGCGTAGCGCTGGAAGCGCATGAACATGTCGCGTGCACCGGGCAAGTCGGCGATGGTCGGCGCCATCACCTCGAGCATGATGCCCTCGCCGATGTACTCGGCCATCTCCATCGAGGACTGCATCAGCGCGTCGGCGGGCGCGGAGAACGGGTAGTCCTCGGCTTCGGTCGTTCGGGCCATGCCCCCGTAGAGGACGAGGGCGGTCGTGCGCTGAGGATAGGTCGCCCCGAACACGATGGACATCGGGGCGCCTTCGGAGACGCCGAGGAGCGCCGCACGCTCGGATCCTGCAGCGTCCATCACCGCACGGACGTCGTCCATCCGCTCTTCCAACGTCGGCGCGCCGACCACCGGATCGGACAGCCCTGTGCCGCGCTTGTCGAAAAGGATCAGGCGCGAGAACGTCGCCAGCCGCTCGAGAACGCGCGCCGCGAGGGGCATGTCCCAGACCATCTCGACGTGGGACACGAAGCCGGGGACCATCACGAGGTCGAACGGGCCCTCCCCGACCACCTGATACGCGATCGAGACGTCGCCCGACTTCGCGTACTGCGTCTTGGGCATCGCCATCAGGCCAACATCTCGTCGAGTGAGCGCTGGGTGCAGCCGTCACAGATGGCCACCATCGAGCCGCCGTAGATCCACTGCACTTCTTTGGGCTTGCGCCCGCAGAACGAGCATCGCGGTCGCCCGCCGGCGGGCCCTTTGGGCGTCCCGCCGGGCGCGCGTCGGCTGCCGGATCCTTCCACAGGGCCGAGGATAGTCTCCCGGTCGGGCCGGGACCACCGTTCGACTACCGGAAGGCGGGGAGGATCGTCTTCGCGAACGCCTCGGTCCCCGAGGTCACGTCGGCGCGTCCGAAGTGGCACACGAAGTGGGTGACTCCGATCTTCTCGTACTCGCGGAGGCGAGCGACGGCTTGCTCGGGCGTGCCGCTGATCGCCACCCGCGCGTAGAGGCGGACGTTGCGGTTCTCGCTCGCGTGCGCACGCTCGAGCCGCCGGGCCATGCGCTCCTCGTCGGTGTCGACCCACACGGGCCCGTAATACGAGATCTCCGGCATCGGGCGGCCTTCGGCCTCGCAGTACCCGCGCAGCGTCTCGGCGCGTTCGGCGACCTCCTCGGGGGTGAGCAGCGGAGCGTTCCACGAGTCGGCGAAGCGCGCGGCAACGCGCAACAGCGAGTTCCCGCGCCCGCCGATCCAGATCGGTGGCCGCGGCTGCTGGAGGGGCTGGGGGCAGTCCGCAGAGCCGTCGGCTCGGTACCAGCGCCCCCGGAACGGGCGTCGCTCCCACATCCCGGTGATCACCTCGAGCGCCTCGGCGAGCCGCTCGGCCCGGTCCGCGGCCTCGAGCCACTCGTACCCGTAGGAGTGGAACTCGGCCTCGTAGCCGCCGGCACCGATCCCGAGGATCAGCCGGCCGTCGCTCATGTGGTCGAGCGTCGCAGCCGCGTTCGCGAGCCAGGCCGGATTCCGGAAACCCTCGGCGAGCACGAGCGGCCCGGCTTTGATCCGTTCGGTTCCGGCGAGCAGTCCGGTGAGCGTCGTCCACCCCTCGTAGGCCGGGCTGCCCGGCGGCACCGCGATCACGCGGAGATGGTCCTCGACCCACACCGAGTCGAAGCCGAGCACGTCGGCGAGCCGGGCGTGCTCGAGGACGGCCTTGAAGGGAGCCCCTTCCTGCGGGATGAGCAAGCCGAAGCGCATCGCTACCCCAGGAAGTCGTGCACGACCGACCCCCAGAGCTCGGTCGTCAAGCCCAGCGACTCGGTGTCGACCCGTTCGTCGTCGCCGTGGAACATCGAGGCGAACTGGCCGAACGAGATCCGCTCACTGAACAGCCCGTAGCCGTAGCAGGTCGCGCCGACCTTCCGGAAGAACCGAGCATCGGTGGCGCCCACGATGATGAACGGCACGGTCTCGGCGCCCGAGAGCCGGCGCGTGTGACTGGTCAGCGTGTCCCACAGAGGCGAATCCACCGGCGATGCGCTCGCTTCCATCGCGCTGGTCGGATCGATCTCGATCATGTCGTAGTACTCACCGAGGGCCTCGCGGAGCATCGCGTGCACGTCCTCCGCGGTCTGCCCCGGAAGCGTCCGGATGTCGACCTGCATCTCGACCGAGTCGGGGATCACGTTGCCCTTCACGCCGCCGTGGAGCACGGTCGGTGCGAAGGTCGTGTGCGTGCAAGCGTGGATCATCCGCGCCATCCCGAGGTCGGGCAGCTCGCCGGCAACCGCTCGCACCTTCGCCGGGTCGAGCAGCGACTCTTTCATCTCGGGGGGGAATCCCATCTGTTCGACGAACCGGCGCCAGGTTTCGTGGATGACCGGCTCGGGCTGGAAGGACGCGAGGCGCTGCACGATCTCCGCCGCCTTCACCAGCGCGTTGTCGGTCCGGAACGGCATCGAGGCATGCCCCGGCGTTCCTTTCACGCGGATCTTGCACCAGTAGGTGCCCTTCTCGGCGACCATGACCGGAACCTTCGGCGTGCCTTGACCGGCGAAGCGGAAGCCGCCCATCTCGGTGAGCACGTAGTCGCAGCGCACCGCGTCGGGCTCGTTGTCGACGAGCCACTTGGCGCCGTACGTTCCCGCGGCCTCCTCGTCGGGAACCGCGAGATAGATCAGCGTTCCCTTGGGTTTGAAGCCGCTGTGGGCGAGCTCTCGAATCGCGACCGCCATCGACGCGGTTAGGTTCAGCATGTCGACCGCCCCGCGCCCCCACACCTCGCCGTCGACGAGCTCGCCGCCGAACGGATCCCGCGTCCATCCGTCTGGGTTCACCGGCACGACGTCGGTGTGTCCCATCAGCATCAGCGACGGCGCATCCGGCTCGGTGCCCTCCATGCGCGCCACCAGGCTCGGGCGGCCCGACACGGCCTCGAACCGCTGCATGTCCAGGCCCGCGCCGTCGAGGAAGGACTCGAGCACGTCTGCGTTTCGGACCTCCTGCCCAGAACCCGGCGTCCCGTCGTTCACGCAGCCGTTGCGGATCATCTGCTGAAGGAGCTCGGTGGTTTCGGCCGTGAGGTCGCTCATGCGGTCGCCTCCTTCGCGGCCTTCAGGACGGCCTCGACGATGTCGTTCGGCGTGATCCCCGCCGCGGCGTCGGGCTGCTCGATCCCGGCGAACACGGTCGTGACGCGCTGGAGAAGCTCTTCGCGGTCGGCGACGTCGGCTCCGGCGAGTGCCGCGGCGACGCCGTCGATCGCTTCCGGGGGCGAGACGTGCATGTCGCCGGCGACGAGCGCCCGCACGATGCTCCCCCGATCGTCGAGTGCCACGCCTGCACGCACGAGCTTCTTCCCTTTCACGTTCGCGAAACCGACCTTCGTGCCCGTCGGCGCCTCGGCACGGAAGCGCCCGGAGGAGATCCGGCGGATGAAGTCCTCCGACGTCACCGAGTCCACGAACTGCTGGACGATCCCCGACTCGTCGGCCGTGAACGGCGACGGATCGAGCTCGAGTCCCGCGACCTCGCGGGTCGCCGTCGCGATCGCGTCCCGAAGTTCCTCGTAGGAGAGGGACCGGCCTCGGATGTCGTCCGGCGTGACGATGTACTCGACGATGTCCTTGATCACTTTGTCGGCGAACTTCTCCTCCGGGACGCGCGCGACACGCCGGTACATCTCGAGGTCGGGTCGTTTCAGGTTCAGGAACCCGCCGACCACCTTGGTGCCGAGCACCGACTGCGTGATGCACGTACCGAGCTTCCGGTCACGCCAACGGATGTCGGAGGACCCCTCGAAATGCGCTTCGCCGAGCCCGAGATCGGAAAGCGCTTTCTCCATCACGGGCCGGAAATGGTTCAACGCTTCGTCGAGGGTCGGGAACCGGTCGTCGCGCATGATCCAGGACCAGACCGCGACCGCCTCGGTGTCGTAGAACGCGGTACCGCCGCCCCAGATCGGGCGCCGGAACACGTCGATCCCCACCTCGCGCGCGGCGTCGAGATCGATCGCCGAATCCACATCGTCGAACCAGCCGACCGTCAGATGGCCCTTCGCCCAGATCATCGTCATGAGCACTTCGGGTCCGCCCTGGACGACCGACGCCGCGATCGCGGGCAGGCGACCGTAGGCCGCGAGGGCCTCGGTCTTTCCGACGTCGATGAAGCGCCAGCGATCACCCACTGCAGATGCGCTCCATCCCCTCCGCGACGACCCGGGTCGCGTCAAGCACCTCGCCCACCGCCCACTTCGAGCGCTCGAGCAGCTCCTCAGTGGTGCAGTAGCGCCCGACCAGCTCGATCGCGCGGCCGGCGTGCTCCTCGTCGGCCTCGAGATGCATGAAGAAGAACTCGAGGTCTTGCTCGGCCAAGCCGTACTTGTCGCGGTACAGCGCGCCGAGGAACGCCATCGTCCGTGTCCGGGCCTCGATGCCGTAAGCCAGCGCGGCGAGACCGACGACGAAGTGCTCGTTCGCGCAGATCGCGAGGATCCGGTCGATCCACTGCCGGCTCTCGGGGATCGGCTCGAGGTCGTAGGGACTATCGATGTCGGCGCCCAGCGCCCGTCCGAAACGCGCGACCAGCTCGGCGTGATCACGCTCGGGCAACCCCTCGCCGTGCTCCTCCCACAGGTTCTCCAGCAAGAGCTCCCGCACGTCGCGCGGCTCGGCCTGCGCGTAGACCGCGGCCACGCAGCGCTTGAAGTTGTCGACCTGGAAGCAGTACGACGGCGCGAAACGGGCGAGCTTGTCCTTGGGGACCTTGCCGTCGGCGAAGTCCTCCAGGAACGGCCGCCCCCCTTCGAACCACACCGAGTTCATGACCTCGGTGAGCTCCTTGTGCACCCGCTCGGCGTCGAGAGTCATCGGAACCTCCTTGGTCAACCGATGATTGCACGTCACGCTCGCTCGTTGCTAGCGTCGCTCCAACCCCAACAGGAGGAAGCGCACATGGGTCTTCTCGATGGAAAGGTCGCCGTCGTCACGGGGTCGGGCCGCGGGATCGGTCGCGGGATCGCGCTGGAGCTGGCGAAGGAGGGCGCCAAGGTGGTCATCAACGACGCCGGCGTCGACGTGAACGGCCGCGGAAGCGACACCGACCCGGCCACCCAGGTGGTGAAGGAGATCGAGGCCGGGGGCGGTGGGGCCGTCGCCAACTACGGCGACGTGTCGAAGTGGGACCAGGCCGAGGGGATCATCGCCGACGCCGTGAAGAACTTCGGCTCGATCGACATCCTCGTGA
>JBBDRM010000067.1:26029-36141 GCA_040905475.1 Actinomycetota bacterium | reverse complement strand
AGCGGGCCCGAACCTTTAGGTATCACTCGGAGCGGATCTCGGAAACAATCGAGGTGAACACACGCAGGAGGCGATCGTCCCATGCCTCTTCCGACCCAGAGATCTAGATCTCGCGACGGCTGGATGGACGGTCTAGGTGGTGCGCCCGGAGAGATTCGAACTCCCGACCTTCTGATCCGTAGTCAGACGCTCTGATCCAGCTGAGCTACGGGCGCGTGGGTTGGCATTCTAGCCGAGGCCCGAAGCGGGGCCGATCTGTTCCTGAACGGGGGAAGGGGCGCCCCCCCAAGGCGGGCCCCCCCCCCCCCCCCCCCCCCCCCCCCCCCCCCCCCGCACGGGGGTGATGCGGGTTCTAGTCGTGGGAGCCGGGGCCCGAGTTGTCGTCGTCCCCGCCGCCGGGACCCGAGTTGCTGTCATCATCGTGGTCGTCGTCCCCGCTGCCGGGACCCGAGTTGTCGTCGTCGTCGCCGCCGTTGCCCGGACCGCTGTTGTCCCCGTCACCAGCACCGCCGGTGCAGCGCGGGTCGTTCGCGTGCTCGGCCTCGTCACAAGGACCGGAGATGTCCACGCCTCCGCCGGGGGATGGCGAGTCGTCGGGCGAGGGCGAGTCGTCCGGCGATGCCGAGTCGTCGGGCGAAGGGGCCACCGCAGGGGCATCGGTGCAGCGCGGGTCGTTGGCGTGCTCGGCCTCGTCGCACGGCCCGGAGATGTCGATCTGGGGGCTCGTCTGGCCGGCAAGCCCGATGGCGTTGAAGCCGACCACCGCGAGAGCAAGCATCGCGAGGACCGTGATCAGGACCTTCGTCTTTCCCTTCATGGCTCCTCCTTCGTCGTCGTACCGTGATACCGACGATAGAGGGGTGCACCCCAAGGCCCGGATAAACAGCGGCTAAGCGAGCGACAAGATTCCGTGAAGGGTGGAACGAGTTAGCGAGGTTAGTCGTCGTCGGGCTCATCGTCGCCCGAGCCGGAGCCGGAGTTCGACGATCCGGAGCCCGAATTGGACGAGCCGGAACCCGAATTCGAAGACCCGGAGCCCGAGTTCGATCCGGACTTGTCGTCGTCGCCACCTTTGTCGTCGGGAGACGGGCTATCCTCCGGCGACTTCGCCTCGTCGGGCTCGACCCGGTCGGTTTCGACCTCGCGGTTGGTGTTCGTCAGCTCGAACGGCCGCGCCGGCTTGGACAGGTCCCGGCCGCCGATCGCGTACGCGCCGGCGGTCAGCCCCACGGCGACCGCCAGACCCACGAGGGCATAGGCAACGGCGATCAGGGAACGTTTCACGAAAGCGAGTCTACGAGCCGGGGAGTTAAGGGACGGTTAAACCGCTCGCTCGGGCTTGGGCAGAAGCACCTCGATCCGCGTGCCTCCCTGCTCGCCCTGTTTCACTTCGACGGTTCCATGCCAGCGCTCGGCCAGCTCTCGGACCACGGCGAGGCCGAGACCTGAACCGCCCGGCATCGCGCCACGCCCTCGGTAGAAGCGTTCGGTCACACGCTCACGCTCATCGTCGGGGATGCCCGGCCCCCGATCCTCGACGACGAGACGGACCCGGTCGCCGTCGAGAGCCGCCTCGATCGTGACCTCGCCCGGCGCGTACCGGATGGCGTTGTGGATCAGGTTGTCGAGGATCTGACCGACGTCCTCGGCGTCGGCGCCTGCGGCCACGCTTTCGTTGGATCGGGCCCGCACGCTCGAGCCGGCAGCCGTCGCGCGTTCCTCCCATCGCGTCACCGCTTGCTCGACCGCCACCCCGAGGTCGGCCTCCGGCCCGGCGCCGCTCTCGACGCGCCGTGCGAGCGTCAGCAGTCGATCGACGATCGAGGCGAGCCTGTCGGCCTCGCGCTCGGCCGCCTCGAGGTCGCGTCGCAGCTCCGGCGGGGCCTTCGCGCCGGCCGACTCGAGCCGGAGCTTCAAACCCGTCAAAGGCGTGCGAAGCTGATGCGACGCGTTGCCGACGAACTCCCGTTGCGCGCGAACCAGCCTCTCGAGACGGTCGGCCATCTCGTCGAACGCGGCTCCCAGCTCCTTCAGCTCCTTGGCGCCCTCTGTCTTCCCCGCTCGCACGGTCAGATCGCCTGCGCCCAGGCGCCGAGCCGCGCCAACCAGGCGCTGCAGCGGCCGCGCGAGCGATCCGGCGAGCACGAAGGCGATCAAGAGTCCTGCGACCAGTCCACCGATCCCGATCGCGACAACACCAAACAGCGACCGGCGAACTGCGTTACGGAGCTCGGTGGTCGGCTGGGTGATGCGCACCGCGCCGACCGGCGCCGGATCGGCGGGCAAGAAGATCGGAGCGGCCGCGGCGAGGATCTCCGTGCCGTCCAGCGATTCGCTCTTGGCGATCCTGGTCGCCGGCAAGCCGCCGAGCGCGGTGCGGATCTCCGGACGACTGGGCGTGGCGTACACGGAGTTGATGAGACCGGCTCCCGCGGAGTCGGCGCGCAGCAGCCCCGCCCGATCCACGACGATCACCCGCCCGGCGGTCCTGGCAAGCTCGGCCACGACAACCGCGAGATCCCGATTCGTCGTCGGGTCACCAACGATGGCGGCGATCGTCTGCGCCTGGGTGAGCGCCTGCCCCTCGAGCTCCGCCTCGGCGCGGCGTTGCAGATTCAGCGCAAGCGGGACCTCCAGCGCAACGATGACGGTGAGCAGGATGTACGAGAAGGCAAGGATCAGCCGGGCGCGGAGGGTCGTCGCAGCCTCCTAGGTCCCGATGTCTTCCGGGGCGGCGAAACGGAAGCCCACCCGGCGGATCGTGGTGATGTACCGGGGGTTCGACGGATCGTCCTCGATCTTCCTGCGCAGCCACGACACGTGCACGTCGAGCGTCTTGGTCGAGCCGAACCAGTTCGTATCCCACACCTCGTCCATGATCTCCTCGCGACGGAGCGCCTTCCCCGCGTTCGTCATGAGCATCCGAAGGAGATCGAACTCGCGGGCGGTCAACTCCAGCGGCTCGCCCCGTTTGGTGGCGGTGTGCGAATTCGGGTCGAGCATCACATCGCCGATCGCGATCGCCTGGGCCTTCCCCGCCGGCGCGGTTGCAACCCGGCGGAGGACCGCGCGGATCCGCGCGGCGACCTCGCGAGCGGAGAACGGCTTGACGATGTAGTCGTCGGCGCCCAACTCGAGCCCCAGGATGCGATCGACCTCCTCGCCGCGCGCGGTCAGGATGATCACCGGAACGGCAGACCGAGAACGGATGTCACGACAGACATCCCGGCCGTCCCGGTCGGGCAACCCGAGGTCGAGAAGGACGAGCGCCGGTCCCTCACGCTCGAACAGCTCCATCGCTTCTGCGGCGGTCGCGGCGACGACGGGTGAGAACCCCTCGCGTTCGAGGTTCTCGGCGAGGGGTTCACTGATCGCTTGCTCGTCCTCAACGATGAGGACTTTCGGTTTCGCGGCCATATCGGCGGAGGCGGAGCGATTCGAACGCTCGAGGGAGAATGAACCCCCAACGGGATTAGCAATCCCGCGCCATAGACCAGACTAGGCGACGCCTCCGTGTTCAGCGGGGGATTGTACTCGCTGGACGAGGCCGGTTTCCGAATGTTGAACCGGCTTTAGCCGATCCTTATACCACCGGCCTATACGCTCCATCGGAGACGCAGAAGTCGGCGATCCCGAGGAGTGTTCCCATGCACAAAGTAGCTCGTGTACTGACGCTCGCATCGCTCACGGTCCTCGCGCTCGGCGCCGGGCTCGGGAACGGTTTCGCCTCGACGGCCACGGTGGCGATCGACACGACACTCCATCCGGCGACCCTGACGGTTCAGCCGGGAACATCGGTTACGTGGGTCAACAACGACGACGAACGTCATCGCGTGCGATCCAAGGAAGGCCCGGTCGAGTGGGACTCGAACGACCTCGAGCCCGGCGACAGCTACACGTTCACGTTCACGGTCGAAGGCAGCTACCCATACATCGACGAGCGCGACGACGAGAACACCGCGTATCACGGCACGGTCGTCGTCGCTGCGCCGAGCGGCGGCGGAGGAGGAACCGGCGGAGGGACGGGCGGCGGAGGCGGAGGGACGGGTGGCGGAACCGCCCCGGCGCCTTCGTCGGCCGCCGTGCGCATCTTCGACAAGAGCTTCATCCCCGACACCGTGACGATCGCGACCGGGGGCACAGTCACATGGTCGAACGACGACGACGACTCCCACACGGTGAACGCGTCGGCCGGCGGGTTCGCGAGCGGGACGATGAACCAGGGCGAGAAGTTCTCGCTCAGATTCAGCTCTGCAGGCACCTTCAGCTACTTCTGTGCCTTCCACAGCGACATGAAGGGCACCGTCCGGGTACAGACTGCGAGCGGCACCGTCCCGCCCCCGAAGGCCGCGGCGGGAGGCGCCGGCGGCTCGACGTCCGCGGCCGCCGCGCCCGTCGCAGCGGCGCCGGGCCAGAGTGGAGTCTCGATCGTCGACTTCGCCTTCACACCCCCGACCGTGCGGATCCGCGCGGGCGACACGGTCGCGTGGGCCAACCGAGGTCTGGCGCCTCACACGGTCTCGGCCAAGGACGGCTCGTTCGACTCGGGCATCCTCGAGCCGGGCGCCACGTTCCGTCGCGTGTTCGCGAAGGAGGGGAGCTTCACCTACGCCTGCGCGTTGCATCCGAACATGACCGGGACGGTTCTGGTCGGCGCAGAGGGTCCCGCGCCCGACATGTCACCACCGGCGGCGGCGGCGCAGCCCACGCCGAGCGGGTCCGTCACGGCAAACGGTTCACGCGGGGCGGCGAGCGCGCAGCAAGTCGGCGGGCTCGGCACGGGCACCTTCTTGGGTGTCGTGCTCGGGATCCCGGCGATCCTGCTGGTCGGTTCGACCATCTACCTGTGGCGGACCAGTCCTTAGCCCTCGTCGTCGGCGATGCGCCGCGTGAGCGGGATGATGAACCAGAACAAGGCGGCGGCGCCGGTCACGATCGCGGTCGCGACGGCCGCCGCAGAGCCGAAGAACACCAGGTCCGTCACGACGAACACGACGAGTGCGATGGCGGCCGCCAGGAACGCGATCCCGATGATCGTCAGGATGTTCGACAAACGGAGCATGTGCTCTTTGTCGTACTGACGCCAGCGCAGCCGGTGATAGGCAGTTGGTGTCATGAGGAGCACCGTGGACAGCGCGGTTGCGATAAATGCTGCGAAGTAGAGGTCTCGCTGCAGGTCGGTGAGCTTGGCGAAGCGTTCCGTGAACGGGATGCCTAGCAGGAACGCGAAGAGCACCTGCACGCCCGGGAGCGTAACGCGAAGCTCGTTGAGCAGTTCCACGAGCTCGCGGTCGAGTCGCTCTTCGTGGGTCTCTTTCCCGGGCACACCGTCCTCCAATCGATCGAGATCCGTTGACGCGCTGCTAGTCTCCCCCGTGCTCGCTCCGGTATTCCACTTGGACGGTGATCTGCTCGTCCCGACCGAGAAGGCGCGCGGACCGTGGGACCCGGGTGCGCAACTGCAGACCGCCCGGCCGAGCGGTGTCTAGGCGGGAAGGTTCCGATCGATCGCTTCGATGAGAGCGGGATGGTCGGGGGTGACCTTGGTGCGGAAACGGCCGACGACCTCACCCGATGGTGCGACGAGGAACTTCTCGAAGTTCCACTGCACATCCCCGGCGTTTCCTTTGTGGTCCGGCAGCTCCACGAGCATGTCGTAGAGGGGGTGGCGCTCCTCGCCGTTGACGTCGATCTTCCGGAAGATCGGGAACGACACGCCGTACACCGACGAGCAGAACTCCCGGATCTCCTCCTCGGTGCCCGGCTCCTGCGAGAGGAACTGGTTGCACGGGAAGCCGAGGATCTCCAGGCCACGGTCCTTGTAACCGTCGTACAGCTTCTGCAACCCCTCGTACTGAGGCGTGAACCCGCATCGCGACGCGACGTTCACGATGAGGAGCAGCTTCCCCTGATAGTCGGAAAGGTTGACCGGATCGCCCTCGAGCGTCTTCAGGGCCATGTCGTAGGTGAGCGTCGCCATCGCGGCCAAAGATTAACGAAGGAAAGGGCCGGCGAGCGAACCGAGCCGATCAGCCGTCTCGAGCCGAGATCTCCGTGTCTTTGGCGGCCGGCCGCTTCAAGAGGGCGGCGAGGTTCTCGTCGCCGCGGGGACGCGGGATCGACCCCGCGACGACCACGCCGGCGGTGAGCAGGACCAGGTTCTTCACCACGAACTCACCGAGAACGGTGAGCCGGAACGGGTTCCCCCCTTGGAAGGACAGCCCAGGCCTGAGGACGAGCACGAGGAACGTCCCGAGCATCTGCGCGAAGAACAGCCCGAGCGTGAGCCGGATGGCGAACCCGACCATCAGTCCGAGCCCGACCACGACTTCGACGATCCCCACCGTCATCACGGCCGCTCGGTCGGAAAGGATCGGAACGATGTCCGCCACGAGGTCTGCGACGGGGCTAACGTCGGCCACTTTCAAGGCGCCGAACCAGATGAAGACGACGCCGAGCGCGATACGTAGGGTGAGCACGCCGTAGCGACGGGCCAGCGTCACAACGCTCTTATCGAAGCGAGCCAGGGAACTGCTCACGACCCCATTGTCACCCAGATGGCCTGCCGGCGTTCCGCGGCCGGGCCTTCGTTCCTCCACAAGGGGTACCCTTCGAGTCGCCATGACCGGCACGATGGGAGAGCGGTTCGCGCGGGCGCTCGCGGCGAAGGACTTCGAGGAGAGCGTGACTCCCGAAGGAGAACGTCACGGCCACATCTGGTAGCGACTCGGAAGTTTGGCAGCGACTGTGGGCGAAGCTCGCCGCGTTGGGGGTCGAGGAGGAGGCGCTCAAGTCGGCGGCGGCCGAGGGCCCGAACGCGATCCGCTTGCTGGTGGCTCGATACATGACGTTTCCCGGCGCGCGCCGTTACACGCCGCGTGAGGTTTACGCGAAGTCGGGCGTCGACGAGGAAACGGCGCGCTCTCTCTGGAGGGCGATGGGCTTCCCCGTCGTGCCGGAGGACGAACCAGCGTTCACGGACGCCGATATCCAAGCCGTGCGCTTGGCGACCGAGCTCTTCGAGCGCGCGGACATGGATCGAACGATCGTGCTCCAACAGGCGCGGTCGATGGGCCAGGCCGCCGCTCGGATAGCCGCCTCGCATCAAGACGTCCTCGCCGAACTCGTCGTCGACGACGACCCGACGCGAGAGGCCGAAGAGGCCCTGACCCTCGCCGAGGAGGCGCTGCCGGCCCTCGACCATCTGCTGGTTTACATGTACCGGCGTCACCTGGCCGCCGCGACGGAGCAACGACTGCTCATCACGCCGAGCGAGGAAGGCGGCGTCGACATGTCGGTGGGCTTCGCGGATCTGTCGGGCTTCACCGCGATCAGCCAGGAACTCGACGTGCGGGAACTGGCCGAGCTGATCGACCGGTTCAACGCGGCGACGACGGACGTGGTGGCTCAAGCCGGCGGGCGGATCATCAAGACGATCGGGGATGAGGTCATGTTCGCGACGCATGAGCCGGGTGCCGCCGTCGAGATCGCTCTGAGCTTGATCGACGAGGCGTCCGAAGCGAATGGGCTGCCTCCGCTCAAGGTGGGGGTCGCGACCGGAGCCGTCATCGCCCGTGAAGGCGACATCTTCGGCCCGCCGGTCAACCTCGCGAATCGTCTCGTCACGACGGCGAGGCCCGAGAGCGCCCTCGTCGATGAACCTACGAAGGGGGCGCTGTCGGACGATGCGCGCTTCCAGTTCACGCCGCTGGGGAAGCGAACCCTGAAAGGGATCGGGGCCGTCCACCCGTTCCGCGTGCGATCCGCCGAGTCCACGTCGTCCCGGCCCGCAGCTCGTAGGCGGCCGGCGGCTCGACGACGTTCTGGTTAGTTACGCCTCGTGACGAACCCGCCGAACCGTCGACCGCCATTGGGGTAGCCTTCCGGTCATGGCTATCGATGCGCAGACGCAGGTAACCGAGGACCCGGAAGCCGGGCGCTTCCTCATGAGCCTGGCCGGCGAGCCGATCGGCTTCTTGCAATATCAACCCCTGCCGGGATCCAGCATGGTCCTGGAACACGTTGAGATCGATCCGCGTTTCGAGGGTCGCGGACTGGGCGGAGAGTTGACCAAAGCCGCCCTCGATGAATTCCGAGCGCGCGGGGTCACCGTCGTTCCCCAATGCCCGTTCATCGCCCGATACATCCGCACCCATCCGGAGTATGCGGATCTGGTTGCCCGATGAATCTTCACTCGCTACGCGCCGCAGTCTCGAAGCGGAAGAATCGAACATCGCGCACGATCATGTCGCACTCCCGCCGCATTTGTTCGACAAAAGTCACAGATGCAAGGCGCGCCTCGCTTCTACACTGTGATGGGAAGTTTCGATCGCAAGTGAGGCGCGCCCGTTGGCGGAAGAGCTCGAACCGAACCCGAAGATCTCGCGACGGACCGCGATCCGGCGCGGCGCCGTCATAGGCGCCGGCGTCTGGGCGGTCCCCACGATCTCGAGCATGCGCCTGCCCGCGCACGCTCAGGTCGGAAGCCCAATGCCGGAACCGAGCCCGACCCAAACCGTGACGACGACACCGACGCCGACTCCGACCGAAACCGAAACGACCGTGCCTACGCCCACGCCGGGCCCTACGGTGGGCGGTGTCAAGTTCGTGGACGGCGCCGACGTCGGCGGAGCGGGACTCGCCCAGACGGGACAGAACCTGGGAGCACAAGCGATAGCGGGCGGCGGCCTCGTTGCTCTGGGGCTCGGTATGAAGAGGATCGCGAGCAACCGTCTCTCCGGGCACCCGCCTGCTGAGGACCCGCCGAAGTCGGGATAGCCCGGCAACGTCGCAAGGACGTCCTTTCGGCTCGCCCAACTGCTACCGATGAGCGGTGGATAGGCCCTATCCTCATGGAATGAAATGGTCCTCGCGCGGTCACGGATCGCGCCGCCCGGCGTGATGCCGCCGGGGACGAACCCTTCCCTGTTGGACCGCCTCGAAAGGCGCTTCGCCGGCGCGATCGATTCGCTCTACCACGCGCTTGCCGGGAACAGGATCACCCACCTGCCCTGGGCCGTGATCCAGACGTATTCACGTGCGCACGGCGCTCTACTCTCGGGGAGCATCGCCTACTACACGTTCCTATCCTTGCTGCCACTCGTCCTTGTGACGGCCTTCGTGCTCGGAACCGTCTCGAGCGCCAACGCAGGAGCTCAAGACGTCCTGGGTCGTGCCTTCGAGCAGCTGCTTCCTGGGATCGAGGGCCGGGAGATCATCGAACAGCTCATCAACTCACGCCGCGCCTTCGGGATCCTCGGCGTCGTGACGACCGTGTACGCGGGAACCGGGTTCGTCGGTTCGCTCACCGCCGGGCTCAACCGCATCTGGAACGTCTCTGCCGGACGCAACCCGCTCGGTCAGAAGCTCGTCAACCTTTTCATCGTGTTGATGCTCGGGGTCGTGCTTCTGGGCTCGGTTTCGGTAACGATCTGGGTCGCGTATCTAACCCGGATCGCACTGGGGGAGGGAGCCGGCGCAGCGACGCGGACCATCGAGATCGTCGCGAGCCCCCTTTCGCTGTTCGTGGTCTTGCTGGCTCTCTATCGCTTCTTGCCTGCCCGCAGGCTGACGTTGAAGAGCCAGGTTCCGGGCGCAGTCATGGGAGCGCTGGGCATCGAGGCACTGAAGCGGGCGTTCACGTTCTGGGCTCAGCACTCGGCGGGCGTCGCAGCGTTGCCGCGCACGCTCTTGTCGGTCGTGCTGTTGTTGATCTGGCTCGGATTCTTCAGTCAGATCGTCCTCTACGGCGCCGCTCTCAACGTGGTTCTGGAGCGCCGGCGAAAGGGGATCCCGCTCATCCCGCATCCCAAGGCAGACGACGACCAGGTCCGGGGTTAAGCGCTGAGGCCGACCATCCGACACTCGACTTTCTTCGATCTTCTCATAGTGAGCCTCCGCTGTCTCGGCCCGCTGGGGCATCAAGGTTGATCGTCTTTGCTGCACGGGCCGACGGCCAATGACCTCATGGTTGAGCGCGAGCTTTCGCCGACGGCTTCCGTGTCACACAGGTCCACTACAATTCAAGCAATGAGAAGGACGCATCGGTACACGAGCTTAGGCGAGGAGTTTCTCCTGCCGGAGTGCCTGCACTCGCGCAGAGCATGGAACAC
>JBBDRM010000067.1:13949-25929 GCA_040905475.1 Actinomycetota bacterium | reverse complement strand
TAGGCGAGGAGTTTCTCCTGCCGGAGTGCCTGCACTCGCGCAGAGCATGGAACACTGACGGGAGATTCCTTCTCGTGATTCAGCGCGAAGGAGGGGTGACCGAGCGGACGAAGGTGGCAGTCTTGAAAACTGCTGGGGGGCAACCCCCCGTGGGTTCGAATCCCACCCCCTCCGCCGGATGAAATCGCAAGAGCACCAAGGAACCGAGGGTCGGGCGGCAGCTGAACGACCATGACGTTTCGTTTTCCAGGAACCCAGCCCTCCCGCTCGCTCTGTCCGGATTCGAACCGGCCCACCGGAGGGTCCGTAGTCGGGGTGGTACATCGAACCATCCAAGGAGGCGGTACGTACATGCCTAAGACGAAGCTGCTCGTCCTCGTGACCGTCCTGACTTTGGCGGCCGTGGCTTGCGGCGGCGACAACTCTACGCCGAGCGCCGGAGGCACCACTCAGTCGCCCGGTACGTCGCCGCAGCCCACCGCCAATCCCATCAATACCGAGGGCACGATCGATGCGACCGCGATTAGTGAGTTCTCGATCGAGCTCGACGACTACTACTTCAAGCCAACCTTCATCAAGGTCAGGCCGGGCCAAACGTTGAACATCGAGCTCGAGCAGGAGGGGGCCAACGCGCACACCTTCACTATCACGGCCCTGAACATCGACCATCAGCTCATCGCCCGGGGTGAGAAGAAGGAGATCAACCTCACGCTGCCAACCGGCACGACCGACGTCGTGTTCTTCTGCCGGTTCCACGGGTCGGGCGGGATGCGCGGAGCGTTCTTCTTCGGTGCGGCCCCAAGCGCCATCTCGACCCCGCCGGAGCAGGACCCGTACTAAACGTCAGGGATCGAGCCGGTCGAATCCGGTGTAGTGCCGCAGCGCGTGTGGGATCTCGACGCTTCCGTCGGCCCGCTGGTGATTCTCGAGTAGCGCGACGATCGCACGTCCAACCGCGATGGCCGTCCCGTTCAACGTGTGCAGCAACTGCGGCCCCGACTCCGTGCGGAACCGGGTCTTCAGGCGGCGCGCCTGATAATCGGTGCAGTTCGAGCACGACGTGACTTCGCGGTACGCCGCCTGTCCCGGCAACCAGGCCTCGATGTCGTACTTCTTCGCCGCCGAGGCGCCGAGCTCGCCCGCGCAGATGTTCACGACACGGTACGGGATCTCGAGTGCCTGGAAGATCTCCTCCTGACACGCGAGGAGGAACTCATGCTCGTCCCACGAGACGTCCGGATGGGAGAACGAGAACATCTCTACCTTGTCGAACTGATGCACGCGGAAGATACCTCGCGTGTCCTTCCCGTACGCGCCGGCCTCGCGCCGGAAGCAGGTCGAGATGCCGGCGTATCGCAGCGGCAGCGCCTCGGCGTCGATGAACTCGTCCTGATGCATGGCGGCGATCGAAACCTCGCTGGTGCCGACGAGGTAGAGGTCATCGTCGGCGAGCTTGTAGATCTGCTGCTCGTCGGTCGGAAGGAAGCCCGTCCCTTCCATCGCCTCGCGACGCACGAGCACCGGCGGGATAACCGGAGCGAATCCGTGATGCCCGAGCTTGTCGACGACGAATCGCACCAGCGCGAGCTCGAGTAGGGCGCCCTTCCCCTTGATGTAGGCGAACCGGGCGCCCGAGACCTTCGATGCTCTCTCCGTGTCGAGGATGTCGAGCGTTTGTCCGATCTCCAGATGATCGCGAACCGTGAAGTCGAACGCGGGCGGCAATCCCCAGAGGCGGAGCTCGATGTTGCTTTCGTCGCCGGTTCCGTCGGGCACCGACTCGTGCGGCAGGTTCGGGATCTCGAGGAGCAGCTTCGTCAGCTCGACGGAGGCGGCGTCCTCCTCGGCTTGGAGGTTCTTGATCTCCTCGGAGAGTTCCTTGAGCTCGTCGAGGAGCCTCTGTTTGGCATCGCCCTCGAGCCGGGGAACCTCCTTGCCTACCTGCTTCTGCCTCGCGCGTAACGCGTCGAGCCGGGTCTGGGCGTCGCGGCGACGAGCGTCGATCTCGAGCAGGTCGTCGATGCGCGGGTCCATGCCGCGGCGGGCGAGCACGGCCTTGACGTACCCGGGATCCTCGCGAACCAGGCGGAGATCGATCATCCGGCCCGAGGGTAGGAGCCCATCACCTTCACGTCGAGGATCTTGGTCCGCAGCGACTGGAGCGCGTGCTTCACCTCGTCCTCGTCGCCGTGGCCCTCGATGTCGATGAAGAAACAATACTCACCGAGCCGTTCCTTGGTCGGTCGCGACTCGAGCTTCGTGAGGTTGATCCCTCGGTCCGAGAACTCATGCAGGATCGCCAGCAGCGCGCCGGGGCGGTCCTTCGCGATGAAACACACGACGCTGGTCTTGTCGGTTCCCGTCGGCGGAACGGGATCCCGGCCGACGAGCACGAACCGTGTCGAGTTCTCGCGGCGGTCCTCGATGTCTGGTGCGAGGACGACGAGTCCGTAGAGCTTGGCCGCCAGCTCGGTGCCGATCGCGGCCCACGGCTCGATCGGACCGCGGTCGGCAACGATGCGCGCCGCCTCGGCGGTCGAGTTCGCGGCGCGGATCTCGGCGTTCGGGACGTTGGAGATCAAGAACTTCCGGCACTGACCGGTCGCGTGCGGATGCGACACCACCGCGGCGATCGCGTCCAAGCTCACGCCCGGCTTCGCGAGGAGCGCGTGACGGATCGGCAGCACGATCTCGCGCTGGATGATCACATCGACGGCATCGAACGCCAGGGTGTCCAGCGTGATGTTGACCGACCCCTCGATCGAGTTCTCGATCGGGACGACCCCGCCCTCGACGGCTTTCGACTCGACGGCGGCGATCACGTCGGGGACGGTCGAGAGCGGAAGCAGTTCCGCTCCTTCCGCCTCTCGGCACGACAGGAGCGCCTCCTCCGTGAACGTGCCGGGAGGTCCGAGGTACGCGAGGCGCGTCATTGGGACCGGAACCTCGGAGCGAGCGCACGGCGGATCGCCTCTTGCTCCTCGCCCGACAGGTGGTAGCGGCTAGCTCCACGCTCGATCGGCTTGGCGTAGATACGCGTCTCCTGACGGCCGTTTATCGAGCTGAAAACGAACCCGTCCCCCTCGCCGTCGAGCATCGCCGCCGCGAACGACAGATGGCCGCCCATGTCCTCGAACGCGTCGAAGCGAACGAGCCCGACGTGTTGGACCGACACGGCCGAGACGACTTCGAGGTCGTCCACGCGTTTCGCGACGTCCGCGAGACCGCGGACGAGGTCGGCCGCGTCGTCCAGCGTTTCGCCGCGACTCGACTGGACACCGCGGAGCACGCGACGGACGCGACGCAAGCGGCCGTTCGCCCGCAGCGCGAACGCCAGCGCGAGCACGGCGACGCCGGCAGCGGCCAACGCGACGATTGAGAGCGTATCGGGATCGAGCGGCATTATTGCCTCGTCGTCGGAACGACACGCGAGTATATCGGCTGCTAAGGTCGAGATGCCGTGGACCGAGCCTCGCTGGACGCACTCCTCGATGCGGTGGCGGCCGGGCAGGTCACGCCGCACGAGGCGGCCGAACGCCTGGAACGTCTGCCGTTCACCGACCTCAGCTACGCGAAGGTCGACACCCATCGCCAGTTGCGAACCGGGCTCCCGGAGGTCGTCTACGCACCCGGCAAGACCCGCGAACAGCTCCGCGGCATCACCCGGACCCTGCTCGCCTCGCCGGGCGGGCCCCTCCTGATCACGCGCGCAGGCCGCGAGGCGTACGACGCCGTTCGCGACCTCGCGCCCGAAGCCGTCTACTCGGAGCAAGGCCGGATCGTGGTACTCCGTTCCGAGCTGGGCGCGCCGATCGGAAGCGTCGGCGTGGTCACGGCGGGCACGTCCGATCTGCCGGTCGCCGAAGAGGCGTCCGTCACACTCGAGGCCGCAGGCGCGAAAGTCGATCGCATCGCAGACGTCGGCGTCGCCGGGCTCCACCGGATCCTGTCGGTATCGGACCAGATCCGTGCCTACGACGTCCTCATCGTCGTAGCAGGCATGGAGGGCGCGCTGCCGTCTCTCGTCGGAGGCATGGTGGCCTGCCCGGTGATCGCGGTTCCCACCTCGATCGGGTACGGATCATCCTTCGGCGGGCTGGCCGCACTCCTCGCGATGCTCAACTCGTGCGCGCCCGGCGTGGCCGTCGTCAACATCGACAACGGGTTCGGCGCCGGCGTGCTCGCGGTGCGCATGCTCCGCGCCCGGGCGAGCGCCTGAGTCGCACGTGACGACCCTCGCGTTCTTCGATTGCTTCTCCGGCATCGCCGGCGACATGGTGCTGGGCGCGATGGTCGACGCCGGCGTTCCGCTCGAGGCCATCGCCGTCCCACTCGAGAAGCTGCCGATCGATCCGTTCGAGCTCGAGCCGGTGCGCGTCGAGCGACTCGGCATCGCGGCGACGGCGGTGCGGGTGCGCGCAGAGGACAGCGGCGTTGCCCGCACCTACACGTCCATCCGCGCGCTCCTCGAAGGGGCCCCCATCCCCGCACGCGCGAAACAACTTGCGCTGAGGATCTTCCAGCGGCTCGCCGAGGCAGAGGCGACCGTTCACGGCAAGGACGTCGCGCACGTGCGCTTCCACGAGCTCGGCGCCGTCGACACGATCATCGACATCGTCGGCGCCGCGCTGGGTCTCGAGTACCTGGGCGTGGAGCGGGTGCACGCTTCGGCCGTCGCGACGGGCATGGGGATGATGCGTACCGAGCACGGCGTGTATCCGATCCCGGGCCCCGCCGTGGTCGAGCTGCTGAAGGACGTGCCGATCTACTCCCGCGGTATCCCGAACGAGCTGGTCACGCCGACCGGAGCCGCGATCCTGGCCACGACGGCCGAGTCGTTCGGCGACATCCCCCCGATGCGGATCGCCCGCGTGGGCTACGGCGCCGGCACCCGCGAGCTCGACATCCCCAACGTGCTGCGCCTGCTGATCGGCGAAGCCGTCGCTGATGAGTCGGTATTCGGCCCCGTTCCGGCGGTGGTCCTCGAGGCGAACATCGACGACATGAACCCCGAGCTCTACGAGTACGTGCTCGAGCGCCTGTTCGCGTCCGGCGCGCAGGACGCGTGGGTGACCCCGATCACGATGAAACGCGGCCGTCCGGCCGCGACGCTGCATGTGCTCTGCGGGCCGGGCGACGAGATCGCCTGCCGGGACGTCATCTTCGCCGAAACGACGACCCTGGGGATGCGCCGCAACCCGGTCGAGAAGTGGACGCTTCCGCGCGAGATCATCACCGTGGAGATCGACGGGGGGACCGTGCGCGTCAAGATCGCGCGTTCGGCCGGGGGTAGCGTTACGGGCATCGCGCCCGAGTACGCCGACTGCGCATCGCTCGCGCGTGAAACGGGCCGGCCCCTCAAGCAGATCTTCTCCGAAGCCCACAGCGCAGCGAGCACGACACTCGATCGCCGCTGAGCGATACACAAACAACGCGATCCGGTCGGGTTTCGCCCGTCCCATAGACGCGCCTATCGCCGAGGACTAGAAAGGTGCTGGGTGCAAGCACCGGGGAAGTGATCTCCGGCAGGAGGGCGCCCCGTTTGGGCCGGACGGTGACGGTGGGGAGGTTCCACATGCCCAAGTATCTCTGGTGCGTCTCGTATTCGACCGAGGGTGTGAAGGGTGTCCTGAAGGAGGGCGGCACGGGGCGCCGGGAGGCGGTCGAGAAGTTGGCCGCCGACCTCGGAGCGACGATCGAGTCCTTCCACTTCTCGTTCGGCGAGGACGACGCGTACGTGATCGTAGACATCCCCGACAACACCACGGCCGCCGCGATCAGTCTCGCGGTCGCGGGGGTGGGGGCTGCAAGGGTGAAGACAGTGGTCCTGATGACACCCGAAGAGATCGACGAGGCGACGAAGATGTCGATCACCTACAGGCCGCCCGGCAAATAGAGCGGGCTTAAGAAGTCGCGGGACGGTATAGCATCCCGTCCCGCTCGGCATCAGTCCCGCTCGGCATTCCTGTCTCCCGGCAGGCGTAACGCCGACCCGGGTCGAACGTACCCCTGACAGAATGGGGATCCACGGGGACGACACGGCAACTCCCGCCGACGGCTTCGATTTCCTTTGGCCGCCCCTCGATCGGGCGTGTCGCGTAGCCTTCGAGGCCTGCTGGGCGGTCGACCTCGCGGGAGGGGCCGGATCCTTTCCGTGTCGCCTACTTGGTCTCGAGCAACGCCCGCCACTCAAGCAGATCCTGTCCGAGGCCGGCTTGCAGGTCGGCGACATTCGTCATCGCCGAACCCCGCATAGCTCCCTTTACCTTGCCTCGCTCATGGTGAGCGGGAACGGACGTTCCGTGGCAAACCATTCCAGACTCCACGGTTTTCGGATGCGGCTCAGGTAAAAACTAAGGAGAATGCCTCGCATTTTGGGACCTGCTGAGTAGTGTTGACGCTCTGGCGGCGATCCACAGCTTGATACGAGGGGGAGCTTCATGAGGACCAAGGGCACGGCACCTATTCGGCGCGGCGCTACGCTCATTTGCCTCGCCGCCCTTTTGATGACGTTTGCTGGCGTGGCGTCTGCAGCGCCCGATGTGATCTCGGTGTCGCCTTCATCCTCAGCGAACACCGGCCCGCGCGAGCTCGACCTCACCGGCACCGGCTTCGTGTCGGGCGCGTCCGTACTGCTTCAGCGGGACGGACAGAGTGACATCGTGGGGACGTCGGTCACGGTCGGCGCCCTCGGCGCGGAGATTCTGGCCACGTTCAACCTGACGGCCGCCGCGCCCGGCGCCTGGGACGTTCGGGTAACCAACCCGGACACGAGCACCGATGTGTGCTCCGCATGCTTCACGGTCACCGCTCAGGCGCCGACGGTTGGCTCGACGTCTCCGAGCTCACGCGGGCAAGGCGCGACCTCGCAGAACATCGCGATAACCGGGACCAACTTCGCCCAAGGCGCGCAGGCGTCGTTCTCGGGAACCGGGATCACGGTCAACTCGACCATCTTCCTCAATACCACCCAGGTGACCGCCAACATCACCCTTTCTCCGACCGCCAGCGTCGGCGCGAGGAACGTCACCGTCACCAATACCGACGCGCAGTCCGGTAGCTGCACCGGCTGCTTCACGGTGAACGCGTCTCCCGTGGTAACGAGCGTGGCTCCTGCCCAACTACCGAACACGGCACCGGCGCAACTGACGTTCACGGGGACCGGCTTCGTCAGCGGGATCTCCGTGCAGCTCGAGCTCGCCGGCCAGCCGGCCATCCCCGGCACCGCCGTCGAAGTCGTCGACGCGACCACCATGACTGCGACGTTCGACCTCACCGACGTCGCCCCCGAGGACTGGGACGTCCACGTGACCAACGCGGATGCCGGAACGAGCGTCTGCGCGGGATGTTTCACGATCACGGCGTCTGATCCGGAAGTCACGAGCGCGAGCCCTGCCTCCCGCGGCCAGGGGGCCACAGATCAGGATATCGCCATCAACGGAAGCGATTTCGCGATGGGAGCATCCGTTTCGTTCTCCGGCACTGGAATCACCGTCAACAGCACGACCTTCGTCGACTCGACCGAGCTCACCGCGAATATCACGATCGCGGGTGACGCGACGACGGGACTTCGCGACATCACGGTGACAAACACGGACGGGAAGACCGGAAGCTGCACGGGATGCTTCACGGTCAACGCGGGCCCAACCGTGAGCGGGGCGAACCCGAGCTCGCGCGGCCAAGGTGCGACCTCCCAGAGCATCACCATCACCGGGACCGGCTTCGTCAACGGTGCGGCAGTGACGTTCTCGGGCACCGGCATCACCGTCAACAGCACGACCTTCGTCGGGGCCACCACGCTGACCGCCAACATCACGATCTCCGGCACGGCCGCCACCGGCGCTCGCGACATCACTGTTACCAACCCCGACGCCGGCATCGGCACCTGTGCGGGCTGCTTCACCGTCAACACGGGGCCGACGGTGACCGGGACGAACCCGAGCTCGCTCGGCCAAGGCGCGACCACTGAGGACATCACCGTCACCGGAACCGGCTTCGTCGACGGCGCGGCCGTGACGTTCTCGGGCACCGGCATCACCGTTAACAGCACGACCTTCGTCGGGGCCACCACACTCACCGCCAACATCACGATCTCCGGCGCGGCCGCCACCGGCCTGCGTGACGTCACCGTTACCAACCCCGATGGCGGCAAGAAGACCTGCGTGGCGTGCTTCACCGTGAACGCTGCCCCCACCGTGACCGACGTGACGCCGGACAATCTCGGCCAGGGCGCCGCAGATCAGGATCTGACGGTTACCGGCACGGGTTTCCAGGATGGCGCCACGGTCTCGTTCTCCGGAACCGGGATCGATGTCGACGAAGTCACGTTCGTGAACGCGACCACACTGACGGTCAACGTGAACGTCTCTGGGACGGCGACGCCCGGGGCTCGTGACGTCACGATCACCAACCCGGACGCCGGGACCCCCGCGGTCTGCGAGGATTGCTTCACCGTCAACGCAGCCCCGACCGCGACCTCCGTTTCGCCGAACGACCTGGGACAGGGCGCGACGGATGTCGATCTCACGGTCACGGGAACGGGCTTCCAGGACGGCGCCACCGTTGCGTTCTCCGGCACGGGGATCACCGTCAACGATGTGACGTTCGTCGGCCCGACCACGCTGACCGTCAACGTGACCGTCTCCAGCACGGCAACGACGGGGGCGCGCACCGTCACGGTGACCAACCCCGACGAGGGGACGCCGGCCACCTGTGTGGCGTGCTTCACGGTCAACACGGGACCGACGGTGACCGACGTGTCGCCGTCCGCCGCGACGAACACGGAACCGGTCGAGCTGACGCTGACCGGCACCGGATTCGCGTCGGGCGCGACGATCCACCTGGAACGAACGGGACAGTCGGACATCGTCGGAACGTCCGTGGTCGTCACCGATCCCACCGAGGCGTCGGCGGAGTTCGAGATCACGGCAGCCGCGCCGGGCGACTGGGACGTCGTCTTCATCAACGCGGACGTAGGTACTGCCACGTGCGTCGCATGCTTCACGATCGCGGGCTCTGCTCCGAGCGTGAGCGACGTTTCGCCGGCGTCGCGCGGTCAGGGCGCAGTCGATGAGGACGTCACGATCACCGGCCTCAACTTCGCGATGGGCGCGGTCGTTTCGTTCTCCGGCACCGGGATCACCATCAACGACACGACGTTCGTCGATTCGACCGAACTCACGGTGAACATCACGATCTCCGGCACCGCACCGACGGGCGCGCGCAATGTGACGGTCACCAACACGGACGCGCAATCTGGGACCTGCACCGGATGCTTCACGGTGACCGCCAAGCCCAACGTGACCGACGTCGTGCCGGACTCTCTGGCGCTGGGCGCGACCGAGGCCGACGTGTCGGTGATCGGAACGGGCTTCCAGAGCACTACGACTGTTGGATTCTCGGGCACGGGGATCACGGTCAACGGGACGACGTTCGTCAACGCGACCAAGATCGTCGTGAACGTTACTCTCGCGCCCGATGCTCCCGTCGGAGCCCGGAACGTCACCGTGACCAACCTCGACGGAGGGACACCTGCCGTGTGCACCGGTTGCTTCACGGTTCGCGAGCCGATGACTGCGATGACGCCCGGCGTCGTCCGAGGCAACGTCTGGTATCTCGCCGATGAAGCGCCGCCCGGCGCCGTCACCAGCTTCGCGTTCGGCCGGCCCACCGACACGCCGATCGTCGGCGACTGGGACGGCGACGGCGATCACGAACCGGGGGTCGTCCGAGGCAACGTCTGGTATCTGGCCGACGAAGCGCCGCCGGTCGTCGTGAGCAGCTTCGCGTTCGGCCGAGCGACCGACATCCCGATCGTCGGGAACTGGGACGGCGCAGGCGGCGACGAGATCGGCGTCGTCCGCGGCAACGTCTGGTACCTCGCCGAGGATGTGCCGCCGGTCGTCGTGAGCAGCTTCGCGTTCGGCCGAGCGACCGACACGCCGATCGTCGGCAACTGGGACGGCGCAGGCGGCGACGAGATCGGCGTCGTCCGAGGCAACGTCTGGTACCTCGCGAACGACGTGCCGCCGACCAGCTCGTTCAGCTTCGCGTTCGGCCGGCCCACCGACACGCCGATCACCGGAGACTTCGATGGGGACGGCGACGACGAGATCGGTGTCGTCAGGGAAAACGTCTGGTACTTGGCCGACGAGGCGCCGCCGACCGCCGCTTTCAGCTTCGCGTTCGGCCGTGCGACGGACATCCAGATCGTCGGCGACTGGGACGGCCCGTAGCGGATGATCAAGGGCGTTGAGCGAAGCACAAACCCCGTGATCCCCGGCCGGCCGGCGCTCAGGACGCCCGGGTGACGCCGATCACGATAAAGCACGGAGATCCTGCCGCGACATCATCTTCTCCGTGACGACGACGCCGGGCACGCACTGCCACCCCGTCGAGAAGTTGACGTTTGGCTCGCGAGGTCATCACCGCGCGGAGGCGCTCCGCTAAGGCTTGCTTCGCTCGCGTCTCGGCCATCTCGGCGACGACATCGCCGGCGGGCGGGCCCGCGCGTTCCGTGATCGGCCGGTCCCACAAAGGACGTAGCGAGACTGCTCAACCCGGCCGTTCATCGGCCGCGCCATCGTCGATAGTCTGCGGGTGGCACCCGAAGGGGGAAGGAGCGTGCCGGGTGGAGTGCGGTCGCCGGTTCATGAGGGTACGCGGAGTTGCCGTTTCGGCGACGCTCCTGATGGTGCTCGCTGTGGCATCGGCCCGGAGTCCGGCGCATGCGGCGACACAGGTAGGGTTCAAGGGGCCCTCGTACGCGGGGTTCGGGGCCGAGAGCACGGGCGGCTCGGTCACGGGAGAGAAACCCGAGTCGAAGCTCTGGCACCACGCGGGCTCGTGGTGGGCGGTCATGGTGAGCGCGCCATCGTCGGGTGCCAAGACGATCTGGCGCCTCGGCGGGAACTCGTGGATCGACACCCATGTCGTGGTCGATACCCGGTCGTGGACGAAAGAGGATGTGCTGTCGGACGGGAACACGCTTTACGTCGCCTCTCGCGGCGGCGCCGAGGCGGCCGGCAACCAGCTGCGCCGGTTCACCTACGCGAACGGGACCTACGCACTGAACGCCGGCTTTCCGGTGCCGATCCCCGGGACGAACCAGGAGACGCTGACGATCGCGAGGGATTCCACGAAGACGCTCTGGATCACCTACGAGAAGAACGGTGCGATCTACGTCAGTCGCTCCCAGGGGACGGACACGTCTTGGACCTCGGAGTTCGTGCTTCCCGTATCCCAGGCAACGCACGCGAGCGACGACGACATCTCGGCCGTGATCGCGTTCACGGACGCGGCCGGCCCGGCCGTCGGCGTGATGTTCTCGGCTCAGCAGGCTGAGGCAGACTATTTCGCGATCCACCGGGACGGGACGCCGGATTCACAGTGGACGGTGGAGAGCCCCTTGAGTGGAGACGGCGCCGCCGACGACCACATCAACCTCAAGACCGTCGAAGGCCGCGTCTACGCCTCGGTCAAGACCGAGGATCCGAGCGGGAACGAGACGCAGGTCTGGCTCCTGGTGCGGTCCATTACCGGCTCGTGGCAGAAGCACTCGGTGGCGACCGCGGTCGAGGCGAATACCCGGCCGATCACCACGCTGCACCTCGACGCGGCCGCTCGCCGGATCCACGTCTTCATGACCGTTGGCGAGGGGGAGGCCGCTCGCGGGATCGTCTCCAAGTCCTCTCCCATGGATCCGGTGGCCTTCGATCCCTCGGCTACGTTCGTCGTGCGCGGTCCGAACGACGAACCGATCAACGACGTCACCGCGACAAAGCAGGCGACGAACGCGGCGACGGGGATCGTCATCTTGGCTTCCGACGGCGCCAACTACTGGTGGAACAAGGTTCCCGGCGTGCAAGTGGCTTCGGTCGGAGTCGTGCGCGGCAACGTCTGGTATCTCACGGACGAGAACCTCAACGTCACGGCGTTCGCGTTCGGCCGTTCCACCGACACGCCCATCGTCGGCGACTGG
>JBBDRM010000067.1:11247-13849 GCA_040905475.1 Actinomycetota bacterium | reverse complement strand
CGGCGTTCGCGTTCGGCCGTTCCACCGACACGCCCATCGTCGGCGACTGGGACGGCGACGGCGACGACGAGCCAGGCGTCCACCGCGGCAACGTCTGGTACCTCGCCGATCAAGCCCCGCCCGGCAGCGTCACGGCGTTCGCGTTCGGCCGTTCCACCGACACGCCCATCGTCGGCGACTGGGACGGGCCGTGACCCCTCAGGGCACGAGCAGGATCCGAACGGGATCGCCCTGTTTGGTCTCGAGCATCTCGACGCCGTCGGCAGCTCGCTCGAGCGGGAGCGTCGCCGAGATCGACTCCGACAGATCCAGCCGGCCCGTCTCGACGAGTCGCGTCAACAGCTCGAGGTGCTCTCGCCGGTATCCGTAGGAACCGATCAACCGCGTCTTGCGAACGGCGAACAGGATCGACGGACCGAGCTCGATGCGCTCGCCGCTCACGCCGACCAGGATGCAGCGGCCCCAGGGCGCCAGCGAAGCGGTCGCCAGCTTCAGCACCGCGTTCTTGCCGACGAAGTCGAACGACACGTCGACGCCCTCCCCGCCGGTCGCCGCGCGGATCGCGGCAACGGCGCCGTCCGGCTCGGCCGTCAGGTCCGCGCCGAGCGCACGCGCTCGCTCGCGTGCCCCTCGGGAAGGATCGATCGCCGCGATGAAGCCGGCACCGGCCATACGCGCGATCTGTACCGCGTGCGTCCCGAGACCTCCGATGCCGAACACGGCGACCCGCTCGCCCGCTTTCACCTGCGCGACGTCCACCACCGCGTTGAACGGCGTCGCGACGCAATCGGCCAGGATCGCGCCGACCTCGAATGAGACCGCGTCGGGCAAACGGACGCAGGCCTCGGCGGGAACGGCCACGTGATCGGCCCACGCGCCGTCGTAATCCACCCCGAGCGTCAGCGGGGCCAGGCATTGCTCGACACGGCCGGCGCGACACGCGGCACATTCTCTGCACGGCTTGCCGGCGTACATCGTCACGCGGTCGCCCTCGCTCCATCCGGTCACGCCGTCCCCGAGCGCCGCGATCACGCCGCTGGCCTCGTGGCCCGGCGTGACCGGCGGGGGCGTCCGCACGGGCAGCGTCCCGTCCATCATGTGGAGATCCGAGGCACAGATCCCGCACGCGGCGACCTTCACGACGACTTCGCCCGGCGCCGGTGAAGGATCCGGAACGTCGACGATCTCGAGGGGCTTGCCGATGCCGACGAACCGTACCGCGCGCATGATCAGCCCCCGACGCGCGCGACGGCCTCGAGCGTCTCTTCGACGCCCGCGAATCCGTCGCCTGCGTTGAACAAGCCGGCTGCGGGGAGCGTGACGCCGGCCTCGCGATACTCGGCGTACTTGTCCGCGATCTGGCGCTCGTCGCCGACCGCGCCGAACTCGTCGAGCATCCGATCGCTGATCGCGGCGAGCTGTCCGCCGAAGTCGCCGGCCGCGCCCGCGTCGTCGAATGCCTTCAGTTCGCGCTCGTAGCCGGCGCCGGCGATCGCACGCCGGTAGAAGGGCAGGGTCATGTAGACGAAGAAGTCCTTGCGGAACGATTGGAACGCGGCCTCCCGGTTCGACGTCAGCGCGGTGGGCACTGCGGCAACGATCGTCACAGCCGTCGGATCCCTGCCTGCCGCGGTTGCCGCCCCGTGGATCGTGGGCGTCACCGTCTCGCGGATGTAGGTCGGCAAGCATCCCCAAAGGATGTCGCCGTCGCACGCCTCGCCGCAGAACTTCAGCATCCCCGGCGCAAGCGCCGAGATGTAGATCGGCAAGTCGCCGCGCGCGGCGTACGCGAGGAACGCGAACTGGGTCTTGTAGAACTCGCCCTCGAAAGACACACCGTTCGTAGTGAAGATCGAACGCAGGATCGTGACGTACTCCTGGATCCGCTTCAAGGGCCTGCGCATCTCGATGCCGTACCAGGTCTCCATCGTGATCTGGTGAGACGGTCCGATCCCGAGGATCAGCCGGCCGCCGGTGATCTCGTCGAGCGTTGCGGCCTCGATGCCGAGGGAGACCGGGTGGCGAGGGAAGGCCGGCAGCACGCCGGTCGCCAGCTTGATCGTTTCCGTTCCGGCGGCGTAGGCCGCGAGCGTCATCAGCGCGTCGCGACCGCCGACCTGTGTGGAGAAGACCGCTTCGTATCCGAGTCGTTCGGCGCGCTGAACCCGCGCGACGGCGGTCGCGATGTCCTTACCCGGCGAGATGAACGCGGCGACGGCCACGCCTAGAGCCCGAGCGTCTTCGCGATGTTGTTACGGAGGATCTCGCTCGTTCCCTCGTACAAGCGCTGCGCGCGAACCTCACGCCAGAAACGCTCGATACCGGTCTCCGTCATGAAGCCGTTCCCGCCGTAGACCTGGATCGCCCGGTCGGCGACGCGACCGACCATCTCGGTCGCGTAGAGCTTCGCGGCCGCGGCTTCGCGCCGGCCGTCGGCGCCGTCGTCGACGCGCGAGGCCATCTCGTACACGAACGCGCGCGCCGCCTCGAGCTCGACCCACGAGTCCACGATGTAGCCCTGGATGTACTGGTTCTTGCCGATCGGGTGCCCGAAGGCAACGCGCGTCTTCGCGTACTCGGTCATCTGCGTGAGCAAGTGGTG
>JBBDRM010000067.1:0-11232 GCA_040905475.1 Actinomycetota bacterium | reverse complement strand
CGATCCCGATCGCGGACGAGGCGATGTTGAACCGGCCGCCGTTTATCCAGCTCATCGCGGAGTAGAATCCGTGGCCGACCTTGCCGAGCACGTTCTCCGCCGGCACCTCGACGTTGTCGAAGGTCAGCTCGGCCGGCCGGTCCGTGGTCGAGGCGGTGACCTGGATGCGCGAGACCTCGAATCCCGGCGTCCCCTTGTCGACGAAGAAGGCGGTGATCCCGCCGCGGGCGCGCTTCTCCGGATCGGTGACGGCGAACACGACGGCGAAGTCCGCCTCGGCGCCGTGGGTGATGAAGTGCTTGCGTCCGTTGAGGAGATACGTTCCGTTCTTCTGCTCGGCGCGCGTGCGGATCTTCGTCGCGTCGGAGCCGGCTTCCGGCTCGGTGAGCGCGAAGCACATCTCCTTCTCGGCGCGCATGAGCGGCTCGAGGTAGCGCTGCTTCTGGTCCTCGTTGCAGTCGGCAAGGATGATCGTCGGACCTTCGACCGACGGGAGCACGCCGCCGCGAGAGGCGAGGATCAGTCCGGAGCGCGCGACTTCCTCGTGGACGAGCACCTGACCGAGGTACGAGAGCCCGCTGCCGCCGAGGTTCTCCGGCATGTGCAGCGTGTAGAAGCCGAGCTCCACCGAGCGTTTACGAAGCTTGCGACGCTCTTCCTCGGCGTTGGCGACGTTGCCAGACTCCTGTATCTCTTGCGCGTACTTCTGCTCGATGGGCCTGATCTCGCGCTCGATGAAGTCGCGCACGGAGTTGCGCAGCTCGATCAGTTCCGACGGGATCTGGATCACGCTCACGTGTAGCCCCCTCGCTGGGACCCTACCGGTGGGTAACAAGCTTTTCTCCATGGTACCCGCGCTCTCCTCCACCTCGAAAGGCCGGTAGCCGTACTCGGGACTTATCGTGGAAGCGTCGCCCGAAAAGACTGAGGCTCAGGTGGTTTCCAGGAACGCCTCGATGTGCTCGGCGAGCTCCTCGGGCGCGTGCAGCGGAACCTCGCGGCCGGCGTCGAAGAGCTCGAGCGTCCCGTTGGGAAGGCTCTCGGCGAGCCACCGCGCGGCGTCGAACGGGACGAGCGGGTCGCCGGAGAGCTGGATGACGAGCGTCGGCGGCGTGACCTTGCGCAGGAACGGACGCAGATCCTCCTCGCGGGTGTGCGCGAGGATGTCGATCGCGGCCTCTCGTCCGGCGGCCGTCCAGTCGTCGCGCATCGCGATCGAGGCGCCGGGCGGTGGATCTACGCGCGTCTCGAGGTCGCCGAACGCGCGCGCCCAGGCAGCCTCGCCGACGCCGTACGGCCATTCGGGCCCGGCGGCGAGACGAGGCGTGCCGCCGACGCATACGACCGCCGTCACAAGCTGCGGGAAATGGCCGGTGAAATGCAGAGCGACCTGGCTCCCGCGGATGCCCATGCCGAGCACGACGAGGTCGCGAAGCTCCAACGCACCTACCATCGCGCCGAGGTCCCGCGAGTCGCGCGCCGTCGTGTACGGGGGTCCCGGCTTGTCGGAGCTCCCCGTGCCGCGCCGGTCGTAGAGAAGCACCCGGTGTCGCTCGGCGAGCCGCCGGACGAGCGCCGACGCACGCATCGACCGCGAGGAGAGGAACCACTGCGGGATCACGACGACCGTGGGTTGGCCGTCGCCGATGAGCTCATACGCCAACTCGATGTTGTGAGCTTTGACGCGTTCCATGGCACTCATCGCGCGTCGAAGACGACGGCGCCGTCCTGCACAACCACCGAGACCGCCCGATACGCGGCCGGATCGGTCAACGGATCGCCCGCGAGCACGACCGCGTCGGCGAGCAAGCCCGGCTCGAGCGCGCCCGCCTGGATGTTGAGAAGCGCGGCCGCCTCGGAGGTCGCCGCGATCAGCACGCGCTCGAGCGGCATCCCCGCCGAGTGCATCAGCGCCAGCTCGCGCCAGAGCCCGCCGTGGGTGTTGAACGGCGTGCCGGCGTCTGTGCCGGCGGCTATGCGGACGCCGGCGTCAACGGCTTTTCGGAACGAATCACGATGGACCGCTGCGACCTCCTCGGATTTCCGGATCGCGTAGTCGGGAACCCCCTCGCCGCCGTGGAGGATCCGCTCGGGTGCGACGAGCGTCGCGACGAGCCAGGAACCGTTCTCGGCGAGGAGCTTCAACGCGTCATCGCTCAGGTAGCAGCCGTGCTCGACGGAATCGACACCTGCCCGGAGCGCGCGCACGATCCCCTCGGCTCCTATCGCGTGTGTTGCGACCCGTATCCCGGCTTCATGGGCCTCGTTGATCGCCGCCTCGAGCTGCTCGACCGTGTATGCGGATCGCTGGGCGCCGATGCCCGGCGTGAGCACGCCTCCGGTCGACATGATCTTGATCCACCCGGCGCCGGCTTTGACCAGACGCCGGACCGCCTTCACGAGCTCTTCGGCGGAATCGACCTCCCAGCCGATGAAGTGTCCGTGCCCGCCGGTCACCGTCAGCACCGCCGGTGCGCTGAAGATCCTCGAGCCCGAGATGACGCCCTCTCGCTGCGCACGCGCCACCTCGAGCATCACAAGCTCGATCCCGCCGAGGTCTCGAACGGTCGTGATGCCGGCCTCCAACGCACGTCTGGCGTTCCGGGCCGCTTTGAGGGCCGCGGAAGCGGGAGTCATCGCACGCGCTTCGCCCGCGAAGTCGGCCACGCCGTCGAAGCAGAGGTGAACGTGGCAGTCGATCAGACCGGGGATGAGCGTGCCGTCTTTCGCCTCCACCCGGATGTCGTCCCGCGCCGGCGCGGGTGCGCCGTCGGCCGGGCCGGCGTAGACGATCTTTCCCTCGTCGCAGACGAGCGCGGCGTCGGAGACCGGCGCCGAACCTCGGCCATCGAGCAGCCGGGCCGCGCGAAGGACCAGCCTCGCCATCCCGCGCAGCCTAACAGGACGCCTGTACTCGCCTAAACTCCGACCGGGCGGAGACTGCGGCCGCCGCGACGGGAGGGTGCAGACATGCGTAAAGTCCTGATCGTCGACGACGACCCGGGGGTGGCCGGGCTCGTGAAGGAGCTGCTCCTCCAGGAAGGCTTCCTCGCGATCTACGCCAGCGACACCGACAGCGGTTGGGCCTCGCTCCTCTCCGAGGATCCCGACGCGGCCATCCTCGATCTCTGGCTCTACGGCCGGGAGGCCGGCTGGGAACTGCTCGACCGGATCCGATCCAACGAGCACTTCAACACGCTGCCCGTCGTGATCCTCACGGGCGTCACGGGTGAAGACGTGATGCACCGCGCGCAAGAGCGCGGCGCGGAATATCTCAGCAAGCCGTTCACCGCTCCCGCGTTGATGGATCGCCTGCGTCGCGCGATGCGCGCGTCGGGACGCTCGCCGGGCATGCGCAGCCACGACGTGGTGATCCTGACACCGGTGTTCCGGATCGAGGGCACGATCCACATCGCCGAGGAGCTTGCCCGCTTCTCCGACGCGTGGGAGGCGCTCGTCCGCGATCCGCGGGCCTATTTCCCGCTGACCGGCGCGACGATCCGTTCTCTGGATGGCGGCGGGCCGATCGCCGAGCACGATCTCATCGAGGTGCGCAAGAGCGACGTCACCGCGGTGTTCCCCCAGGCAGAGGCGTAGCGAGTTCAGGCTGGTGGAGACCGGGGATTTGAACCCCGATGGGCTTTCGCCCACACGGACCTGAACCGTCGGACGAGTTTACCCACCCTCGAGGCCGGCTCGACGAGGCCGCGACGACCCCGACCAATGAGTTGAGTGCAGAGGGGTCCCCTCCGTCACGCTCCAGAGAGTCAGTGCTCGCCTCCATGAATACTGCCGCTACACTGAAGGTCCGGCGGGCGTGCTGGAATTGGCAGACAGGCACGGTTCAGGTCCGTGTGCTCGTAAGAGCGTGGAGGTTCAAGTCCTCTCGCCCGCACAGGCCGCCTCCGGTAGGTGTCGTCCGTTGACAGTACGTCTACCAGCGGTGTTGAACGCTTCGATCGGCCTTCCGGCGGATATATAGAATGAGGCCGTTCGGCCCCGGGCGGAGGCCGGAGCAGACCCGGCCGCCGGAGGGGCCGTTCGCCCTTCCGAAGCGGGTAGCGTGTCATATGGCCCGGACGCCTACAGGGAGGCCGGATGGGTATCCTGCGTGACTTCGAGCGCCGCCTCGAGACCGTGGTCGAGGGGTTCTTCGCGCGGGCGCTCCCCGGCGGTGGCGTCCAGCCGGTCGAGCTCGGCAAGCGCATGGTCCGGGCGATGGAGGACCAGAAAACCGTCTCGGTCGCGAACGTCTACGTTCCGAACGAGTTCACGTTCACCCTTTCCTCGAAGGACCTCGGGCGCCTCAAGCCGGTAGAGAACGCGCTCGCTTCCGAGCTCGCGAGCGTGGCCCGTCGCGCCGCCGCGAGCGAAGGCTGGCGACTGCTCGGGCCTCCGCTCATCCACCTCGACGAGGACTCCTCGCTCGCATCGGGAACGTTCCGGATGGAAGCGACGGTGGTGGAGGGTTCGGACGCCGACGCACAAGCCGGGCCGCATACACAGCTGATCCAGATGTCCGAGCAGGCGGACGCCGAGCTGGTCGTCGTCGGATCGAAACGACGCCCCTACCCGCTGGCAAAGGACGTTCTGACGATCGGACGGCTCGACACCTGCGACGTCGTCCTCTCGGACCCCGGCGTCTCGCGCAAGCACTCGGAAGTTCGGCGCGAAGGCGACGAGTGGGTCGTGGTGGATCTCTCATCCACGAACGGAACCATCGTGAACGGACAGCCCGTCCGCCGGCACCGGCTCTCGACCGGGGACCGCATCGAGGTCGGCGAGACGACGATCGAGTTCCGCGGAGCATGACCGCGACTCTCAGAGGAGATCCGTGCCCCCGCTGGTCCTAACGATCCTCAAAGTCGTCTTCCTGGCTCTGCTGTACCTCTTCATCGCGCGGGCGGTGCGGGTGATCTACCTCGACCTGGTGGGTCCGCGCGTACCGAAGGCGAGAGCGCAGCAGTCGACGCCGGCTCCCCCGCGCAAGCGCCGCGGCCAGCCGAAGAGTCTCGTCGTCACCGAAGCGGAAGGCGCGGCGCGAACCTACCCGCTCGCGGCGGAGCCGATATCGATCGGCCGCGCCGACGGGTGCCAGGTCGTCCTGGCCGACACCTACGCCTCACAGATGCACGCCCGTGTCTTCCCGAAGGACGGAAGCTGGTTCGTCGAGGATCTCGGCTCGACCAACGGCACCTACCTCAACCGCGCGAAGGTGACCGCGCCGTCCGAGGTCGGTCCGGGTGACGAGATCCGCATCGGCAAGACCACTCTGGAGCTTCGCCGATGACGGGACGATCGATCGAGTGGGCGGCGCTGACCGACGTCGGCCGCGCGCGCGAGCGCAACGAGGACTCCTACATCGCCGGCGAGTACGTCTTCGCCGTCGCGGACGGGCTGGGCGGGCACAACGCCGGCGACGTGGCCAGCCGTCTCGCGGTGGAACCCCTCGCAGCGTTCGACCGGACGGTCGAAGCCACGCCGATAGATCGCGTCGCCGACGCTTTGAGCACGGCGGTCGACGCCGCCAATCGTGCCGTCTATCAACGGGCACAGGACGACGCGAAGGTTCGCGGTATGGGAACCACCCTCACGGCGGTCGCGATCTCGAACGGGTCCGCGCATCTCGCGCACGTCGGCGACTCGCGCTGCTACCTCATCCGTGGTGGCGAGATGACCCAACTTTCGAACGACCACACGCTCGTCGCCCGCATGGTCGCGGAAGGAAAGCTGACGCCCGAGCAGGCCGAGACCCACCCCCAGCGCTCGATCCTGACGCGCGCGCTCGGCGCGGAGCCCGAGGTCGACGTGGACACGCTCGAGATCCAGCTGCAGATCGGAGACCGGCTCGTGCTCTGCTCGGACGGCCTGTCGTCGGTGATCGGCGAGGATCAGATCCTCGCGACGGTTCAAGACTCGAAGGACCTCAAGGAGACCTGCAGGCGGCTTATCGAAGCGGCGAATCAGCGCGGCGGTCCGGACAACATCACCGTCGTCGTGGTCGAGGTGACCGGTGTGCCCGCGGCCCGCGCGGACGGACGGGCGCCGCCGGCAGCGCGCCGCGAGATTCCGCCGCCGGTGGTCCCGCGGAGCCGCGGCCGGCGCTTCCCGGTGCGCGCGGTGATCTGGATACTGGTGGTCATCACCGCGGGCCTCGGCGCCTGGCTCGGCGTCCGCTCCTGGGTGGACCGCTCCTACTTCGTCGGCGTATCGGAAGGCGTCGTCGCGATCTATCGCGGGCTGCCCACCGAATTCGCCGGCGTCGAGCTGAACCACGTCGAGGAACTCACGACCAAGCCGGTCGCCGATGTGTCCGAGGTGTGGCGGTCGCGACTCGCGGAAGGGATCCCCGCGGACAGCCTCCAAGAAGCGCGCGACATCGCGGCGCGGATAACCACGACCGCGGGAGCCATACCTTCGCCGACCCCAACCCCAACCAAGACATGAGCAGACGCAACGCCGAGCTCGGGCTCGTCATCCTCGCAATCGTCCTCACCGGCGGGGCGTATCTGCTCGTGCAGTTCGCCGGCTCGGACACGATCCCGTCGTCGTTCCTCTCCTTCATCGCCGCGTTCGCGGGCATGGCGCTGGCCGCGCATTTCGTGATCCGTCGTTTCGCGCCCAACGCCGACCCCTTGCCGCTGCCGATCGCGCTCGTACTCTCGGGCCTCGGCTACGTCATGGTGCGTCGCCTGAACGCGGATCTGGCCGGCCCGCAGCTCGCGTGGATCGCGGTCGGGCTCGCCGCGTTCTGCTTGACGCTCGTCGGCGTGCGCGACCACCGCCGCATCGAGGCGTTCCGGTACTCGTTCATGGTCGCCGGCCTCGCGCTGCTCCTGCTGCCGCTGGCCCCGGGAATCGGCCGCACGGTGTCCGGGGCACGTTTGTGGGTGCGCGTCGGCGGCCTCAACTTCCAGCCCGCCGAGCTCGCCAAACTGATGCTGGCGGCGTTCCTCGCCGGCTACCTCGCAAGCAAGCGCGAAGTTCTCACCGCCGCCACGGCACGCGTCGGGCCATGGATGATCCCGGCGCCGCGCCACTTCGGTCCGGTCGTCGCGGCGTGGGCGATCTCGCTCGCCGTCATGGTGTTCCAGCGCGACCTGGGCTCCTCGATGCTCTTCTTCGCGCTCTTCATCGTGATGCTCTACGCGGCCACCGCGCGGGCGGCATACGTGGTCACCGGGCTGAGCCTGTTCGCCGGCGGAACCATCTTCGCGTACCAGGCGTTCTCGCACGTACAGAGCCGCGTCGCCGCATGGCTCGATCCATGGAGCCGGATCGACGGTTCGGGGTTCCAGATCGCGCAATCGCTGTTCGCGCTCGGGACCGGCGGCCTGGGCGGTCAGGGGCTCGGACGGGGACGTCCCGACTTCATCCAACGCGGCGTTGAGACCGACTTCATCTTCTCCGCCATCGGCGAGGAGCTCGGCTTCGTCGGCGCCCTCGCCATCTTGACCCTCTTCGCGCTCCTCGTCGCGCGCGGGCTCCACATCGCGCTTCGAGCGCGTGATCCGTTCGGAACACTGCTCGCTACTGGGCTCACCGTGATCATCGGGCTGCAGACCTTCCTCATCATCGGCGGTGTGACGCGGCTGATCCCGCTCACCGGCATCACCTTGCCGTTCGTCTCGTACGGGGGCTCGAGCTTGCTGGCCAACTTCATTCTGATCGCGCTGCTGCTGCGCCTCTCGGAATCGGAGGCGCGCGCGTGAACCGGACGGTTCGCCGGATCGCGCTGATGCTCGGCGTCGCGTTCGCCGCGCTCATCGTTCAGCTCACCTACGTGCAGGTCGTCGAAGCCGAGCGCTTCGCCGAGCATCCCTCGAACCGCCGGCTGCTCGTCAAGGAGTACTCGATCGAGCGCGGATCGATCGTCGCCGGCGAAACGATCCTCGCCCGATCGAAGCTCACCAACGACAACCTCAAGTATCTGCGTGAATACCCCGGCAAGGGGCTGTGGGGCCACATCACCGGCTACTACTCGATCGTCTTCGGGGGAGCGGGGCTCGAGCGGACCTACAACGACTTCCTGATCGGCGCCGGACCCGAGGACCGATGGGAGAACATCGTCGACGACATCCTCGGTCGTGCCCGGAAGGGCCACACATTGCTCCTGACGATCGACCCGGATCTGCAGGCGCTGGCGGCGAAGGCGCTCAAAGGACAACGCGGCGCGGTCGCGGCGATCAACCCCGAGAACGGTGAGGTGCTGGCGCTGTACGCGAACCCGACGTTCGACCCCAACCCGCTCTCCTCGCACGACCTGAACGGCGTGCGCTCCTCGTGGGACAAGTTCAACGCGAGCCCAGCGAAACCGTTGGTGTTCCGCGCGACGCAGGAACGCTATCCGCCGGGCTCGACGTTCAAAGTGATCATGACGGCGGCGGCGCTCGAGGACGGCATCCCCAAGACGAAGACCTATCCCAACCCCCGGGTGCTCGACCTGCCGCTCACCGATCGCACGCTCAGGAACTTCAGCGGCGGCGCGTGCGCGGGCGGCGGGCGCATCTCGATGGCACAGGCGCTGCGTGTCTCGTGCAACACAACGTTCGCGCAGATCGGCATGGAGCTCGGCCCGGAGAAGATCGAGGAGATGACGCGCGGCTTCGGCTTCGGAGCGTCCCCGGTCGGCTTCGACCTGCCGGCCGCGTCGAGTTGCCTCGTGGCCGAGCCCGGCGGCGGCTGCGCTGAGCCTACGCTGGACGACCCCCAGACGGCGTTCTCCTCGATCGGCCAGTTCAGCGTCCGTGTAACGCCGCTGCAGATGGCACTCGTGGCCGCCGCGGCCAGCAACGGCGGGATGCTGGTGCGACCGCACGTCGTCCGCGAGATCCAGGACTTCACGGGCAAGGTGGTCCATACGGTCTCGCCGGAGCCGGACGGGCCGATCTTCTCCCGGCAAACGGCCGCGACGTTGCGGGACTTGATGATCGACGTCGTCGACAACGGCACCGGCCGGCCGGCGGCCATCCCGAGCCTCCGCGGCGAGATGGGCGGCAAGACCGGAACCGCTCAGACCGGCGTCGAGGGCGAGAACCCGCACGTGTGGTTCATCGCGTTCGGTCCGGGGATCGCCGTCGCCGTTGTCGTCGAGAACGGCGGCGACGCCGGGGGCGACGCAACCGGCGGCCGCGTGGCCGGGCCGATCGCGAAGGCGCTCATCGAAGCGGTGCAGGAGGGTCGATGACGCAGGCGCGCAAACCCAAGGGGCAGGCGAACGCAGCGATCGTGCTCGCCGACCGCTATCGGCTGGAGGAAAAGGTGGCCGTGGGCGGCATGGGCGAGGTGTGGCGCACCTCCGATCTGCTCCTCGAACGAACGGTCGCAGTCAAGCTCTTGCGTGAATCTCTCGCGGAGGACCCGATCGTTGCGGAGCGTTTCCGACGGGAGGCCCTCACGGCCGCAGGCTTGTCCCACCCGAACATGGCAAACGTCTACGACTACGTCCAGGACGAGGGCCGTCCCGGCATCGTGATGGAGTTCGTCCAAGGGGAGACGCTTGCGGAGCGGATCGAGCGCGACGGGCCACTCACTGAAGTCGACGCGGTTCGGACTGCGTCGGCGCTGCTCGCCGCGCTTTCCGTCGCCCATGAAGCCGGGATCGTGCACCGCGACGTGAAACCCGGCAACGTCATGCTCACTCCAACCGGCGAGGTCAAGGTCACCGACTTCGGCATCGCGCGCGCTGCCGGGCATGAGACGCTTACGGAAACGGGGATGGTAGTCGGTACGGCGCACTATCTCTCGCCGGAGCAGGTGAGCGGCAAGCCTGCCTCGCCGTCCTCCGATCTGTACGCGGTCGGCGCGATCCTCTACGAGATGCTGACGGGCCACAAGCCCTTCGAGGCCGAGACCCCGCTGGCCGTCGCGATGCAGCGACTGACCGAGGATCCCATCGCCCTTCAAGAGCGCCGGCCCGGCATCCCCGAGCCGATCGCACAGGTCGCGCTCCGCGCCCTCGCTCGCGACCCCGAGCACCGGTACGCGTCGGCCGACGGGATGCGGTCGGCGCTCGAGGCGGCGCTTAGCTCCACGCAGTCGGCCACGCAACCACACCGGATGGATCCGACGCCGACCATGGTTCTTCCGGCGATCGACGATCCGCACGCACCAACCATCGCCTTGAGAGCCCAAACGGCCACTCCTCCGGCGGCTGCGGGCTCGCCTCTCACCCCGATAACCGGCTCCTCTCCGGCCGCGGCTGTCTCGAAGCGACGGCTCGGCGACTACCGCCGGGGGCTCTTATGGGCGGTCCTGCTCGCGGTCGCCGTGTCGGGCATAGCCTTGCTCGTCCTCGCGAGCAGGGACCCCGGTCCGGTCACCGTCCCTGATTTCACCGGGAGGAACATCACGCAAGCCAAGGCTTTGGCCGACGAGCTCGGCCTCAATGTGGTCGAGAAGCCCCAGGCGAGCGCGAAACCCGAAGGAGATGTCCTCTCGCAGAGCATCCCGGCCGACGTGCACGTGGCTTCGGGTGTGACCGTGACGCTGGTGACCTCCAACGGTGTGCCTCCTTGCTGCAAGGTCCCCAACCTCGACGGGCTCTCACAAAGCCAAGCAGCCGCGAAGCTGAAGGACGCGGGACTGGTGCTCGGTGACGTTGGGAGCCTGACCACCAGCGACGACGACCCGGGTACCGTCATCAGCCAGACGCCCGGCGCGGGGGTAACCAAGCCGCCGGGCACCGAGGTCGATATCGTGATCGCGAAGGAGCCCGAGGGCAGGGGTAAGGGCAAAGGCAAGGGGAACGGCAATTAGCGTCAACGCGAAAGTCCTCTCGGACCGGTACGAGATCCTCGAGCGGCTCGGGGCCGGCGGCATGGCCGAGGTCTACCTCGGGCGTGACCGCGTGCTCGGACGAACGATCGCGATCAAGATCCTGCTCACGCAGTTCGCCGGCGACCCGCACTTCATCGCGCGGTTCCGGCGCGAGGCCCAGTCGGCCGCCGCGCTGAACCACCCGCACATCGTCGGCGTGTACGACACCGGCTCCGACGACGGCACGCACTACATCGTCATGGAGTACATCGAGGGCCGGACGCTGCGCGACGTGATCAAGGAGGAAGGCCCGCTGCTGCCGGAGCGCGCGGCGGAGATCGCCGGCGACGTCTGCGCGGGCCTCGCGTTCGCGCACTCGCACGGGATCGTTCACCGCGACGTGAAGCCGGCGAACATCATGATCACCAAGAACGGCGAGGTGAAGGTCACCGACTTCGGGATCGCGCGCGCGGC
>JBBDRM010000066.1 GCA_040905475.1 Actinomycetota bacterium | reverse complement strand
GTGCCGTTCCAGCCGTCGTACGAGGACCGGCCGGGCGCGCCCGATCGCGTCTTCGCCGCGGTCGACGACCTCGCGTACGAACGGCTGGTCGACGTCTGGGTGGACGCGCTCGACCGTGCCGGCATGGCGCGCGCGGAGGTGCTTCACCTCCACCATCTGACCCCGGCCAACGAGGCCGCGCTGCGCGCCTTCCCGGCGGTCCCGGTCGTTGGGCAGCTGCACGGCACCGAGCTTGCGCTGCTGCGCGCGATCGAAGCAGGTGCGCCTGCTGGCTGGCGGTTCGCGGAGCGCTGGCAGCAACGCATGCGCAGGTGGGCGCGCGCCTGCGAGCGGCTGATCGTTCCGCTCGGCGCGAGCGCCGAGATCGCACGCCTCCTCACCCTCCCACGCGAAGCGATGGTCGAGCTTCCGAGCGGTGTCGAGCTCGACCTGTTCCGGCGTCGACCGCTCGACCGCAGGCAGCGGCTCGCCCACTGGCGCCGGTGGCTGGTCGAGCAGCCGCTCGGCTGGGACGAGAGCGGCATTCCCGGCAGCGTCGCCTACCAGGACGACGACCTGTGGCCATTCCAGGAGGCGGAGGCAATCCTGCTGTACGTCGGCCGCTTCACGGGGGTCAAGAGGCTGCCGCTCCTGCTCAGAGCGCACGCCCAGGCGCTCACGCGGCTCGGCCGGCCGCTGCCGCTCGTGCTGGTCGGCGGCAGCCCCGGCGAGTGGGAGGGCGAACACCCCCTCACGGTCGCCCGTGCACTCGGAAACAGGCAACTCTTCCTCGCGGGCTGGCGGCCCCACCACGAGCTGCCGGCGGCGCTGAATGCCGCCGACCTGCTCGTGCTTCCCTCCGTCGCCGAAGCGTTCGGGCTCGTCCTCGTCGAGGCGATGGCCTGCGGCCTGCCGGTGATCGCCGCCAACGCTCACGGACCCGGCCAGCTTGTCGCTGCGGGAACGGGCTGGCTCGTCCCGGCCGACGACCAGAACGCGCTCGCAGAGACCCTACTGGCCGTCGCCTCCGACCCGCAGGAGCGAAAGCGGCGCGGCACCCGCGCCCACCAGCACAGCCGCGCCAGCTACGGCTGGCCGCTGATCGTCGCCCGCGTCGTCGACATCTACGACCAGCTCGCGGGCCGCCTGGACACGCAGCGGGCTGCGCGCACCTGAGACCCTTCGCTACTCACCGGCAGCGGTAGGGTCGCGGAACCCGAAAGAGAGGACCTGCGTGGTTTCCGACCGATTCGACCGCTTCCTACCGCTCGCTGGAGTGCTAGCGGGGCTGTTGTTCTTCGTCGGTCTCGTCCTGCTATGGAACGATCCGAGCAGCGAGACCGGGCCTGCGGAGACGTTCGCCTACTGGCAGGACGACCGCGGCCAGCACCAGATCGTCGCACTCTTGGTGGCACCACTCATCGCGTTCCTACTCCTCTTCTTCGGGGCCGGTTTGCGGCGAAGACTCGCGCAGGGTAACGGCGACGCTGGCCACGGCTCGGTCGCGTTCGGCGGGGCGCTTCTTGCCGCTGCGACCTTCGCCCTTGTCGCGATGCTCGAAGGGGCGATGACGAACGCAGCCCACGAAGGAGAGCGGGAAACCGTCTACACGCTGAACCAGCTGCACTCTTACGACTGGCTGGGGTGGAACGTCGCGTTCGCGGCAATGCTCCTCGCAACAGGCCTTGGCGCTCGCCGTAATGGGATGCTGCCGACGCCGCTTGTGTGGGTGACGATCGTCATCGGAGCATCGCTCTTAACCCCACTGGGATTCTTCGGGTTCGTCCTCGTTCCGGTGTGGTTGATAGTGGTGGGGCTGTGGCTCTTCCGGCGCAGTACGACCTCGGCCGAACCGATTCCGAGCTGACCGGAAGCGAGACAACGGCCGCCTGGGCCAGCGTCCTCTCGCTCGACCGGGGCAGGCGCCGCAAGGGAATGTGTGACGCGCCGGGGCCTGCTGGACTGCCTTTTCGAATCCGTCTTACTCATCAGGGATTGGTGCGACGGGGATGGAGCGTTTATGGAGCCCAGCAGGCGCAACCAGTGGCAATCAGCGGCAATCAGCGGCAAATCGCCCGACCGCGAAATGCGCAAAAACAAGCCAAATCCCTTGCCCTGCGTTGCCGTGCGTTGCCTGAGCCGTCAAATGGTAAGGAGGGGGTCGACGGTTCGAGTCCGTCAGAGGGCTCTGCAAAGTCGCCGCAAATGGGGCCTTTTCCACTCGGATCCACTTGCATATGTTCCGGGGTGCATAGGGTATGGAGCCGTTTATGGAGCTTTCAGGTCCACGACGCACGTAATGAGGTCGAACAGCGGCCTGAGACGCGGTCGGATGCTCTGGCAAAACCGCCAAACTCGCAGCGACGAACGGCGGCTACTCGTTCACTCCTCGAGGCTGCAATCCTGATGGTGTGACGGAACCCTCGGCAGCCACCACGACAGACGCCCAGCTTGGCCGGAAGGCGGCTGAGCACCTCGCTCATAGCTGGCCGGAGATGGACGGCTTGACCGATCTCGCCTCGCCGGAATTCGCGGCGGCCGCGATTGAGCGGCTGGCGGAGCTGATCGAAGACCAGCCGGCACTATTGCAGGCGAGCCGCCGCGGATCCGAACGCGGCGCAGAGAGCTTGAGCGCCCGCCCGTTCCAGGGCATCGTCGAGTCGATACAGAACGGCGATGACCTCGGCGCCACTGAGCTCCGGGTCGCGCTACGCGTGAAGGGGCCGCGCCGGGAGCTGCTGATCGTCCACAATGGGGCACCGATCTCACTGGCGCATGTCGGCGCGATGGTGCTTCCCTGGGTGAGCACAAAAGCCGACGACCCGAGCGCCTCCGGAAGGTTCGGGATCGGCCAGAAGACGCTGCGCGCGCTCGGCGGTCCGATCGACGCACACTGCCATCCTTACCACTTCCGCATGGGCGAGGTACCGGCCCCCTGCCCGCCCGAGCCGGCGATCGACGGCTTCTATGACCCCTCGGCCAGCGAGACGCTGCTCGTCGTACCGCTCGACGACGAGGTCGACACGGCGGCGCTCGAGCAGTTCATGACCGAGCTCGGCACACGCTCGCTCGTCTTCCTGCGAAGCATCCGGCGCGTCGCGCAGATCGATCTGAAACGCGGCTCCGCTGTCGTCGACCATCAGCTCCACGCACGGCAGCGCCGCATGGCGCAGCTCCAGCTTCACGGGCGCGAGCTCGAGGTCGAGGTCGTCGAGCTCACGGATCGTGACCGGAGCCAGACCTACTCGCGCTACCTGGTCGAGATTCCGTTGAAGGCGGACGAGCGCCGGCACAACAAGGCTACCGGGCCGACGACCACACTCGGCATCTGCGTACCTCGGCGGCCCGAACAGGGGCTGCTGTACGACCGGCTGCCGCTGCCGGTTGCATCCAACTTGCCTGTAGGCCTCAACGCGCAGTTCGACCCCGACACCGCACGCTCGACCCTGCATGAGCGGGCCTGGAATGCGCACCGCTTCGCCGAGCTCGGCGATCTGCTCGCCGCTGTCGCACTCGAGCTGTTTAGCCACGACGCGCGACGTGCCTGGGGTGCGGTGCCGCTGCTGCACGACGTTCCCGACGGGATCAGCGAATGGCTGCGCGAGCGGTTCCTGTTCGACGTGATCGGCCGCTGTCATCTCCGCCTCGCCGACGAGCTTCGGCTGGGGCGGGAAGACGCGCCGCAGCCGCTCGACGAGATCGTCTTCGAGGACTCAGGTCTCGACGGCGTCCTGACCGGGAGCGACCAGGAACGACTCGCAGACGGGTTCTCGGCTGTTCCTCCTACGCAGCGCGACCGGTTCGGTCGCTGGCGACGCGTCCTGCAAGAGCTCGGACGCTCACAGCTGCTCGATGTCGAAGAAGCGCTCGAGCTGCTCGAGCTCGACGACGCCGAGCTCGGGGAGCGTCAACCACAGTGGTATGTGGCGTTCGCCGCAGCCGCGGTCGAGGATGGGGTGTTCGGCAAGTTCTGCGATAGGCGCGGCGTCATGCTTGCTGACGGAACGCGCGTCGCGCCGCCGCGCCCGGATGAACCCCGGTCGCTGGTCGTTCGTGACGAACCGCAAAGCCTGGCCTCGCAGCTCGGCTTGACCCTCGCCATCCACCCCGTCTACCTCGGCGGCGACAAGATGGCACGCCGCGTGCGCAGCGAGCTCGAGGAGGAAAAGCTGCTTGTCGGCGCGTACGACTCCGACGGCGAAGCGCTCGCTTTGCTTGCGCGCGGGAGGCGTGAGCCGATCCCGCTCGACGACGGCCCGCTCCTCTCCCTCCGCGACGCCTTCGAGCGACTCAGCGACGACGAGCAACGCGAGCTCGGACCGAAGATCGGCCGAGCGATCGAGCTTCGGGGCTTCCGCTACGACGACCGCGGTAAGACCGAGCCGCTCTGGGTCTCCCCGAGCACGGCCTATCTGCCACCGCAGATCGACCGCGAGACCGACAGCTTCGCGCGTGCCGCCGGCAAGACGCCGCAGCTCACCTGGGTATCACCTGACTACAGGCTGGTGCTCAAACGCGCCGGCGGTCGACGCGAACTCGGCGCACAGCGTCTGCTCGCGCGGCTTGGGGTGCAGACGTTCCCGCGCCTAGTGCGGCCCCCGAACGAGATCCAGCGCTACAGCCGCGACCCGCGACTCGTGAGCCCACTCGAACAGTGGCGCCTCCCCGAGGTGCAGGCGACCGAGCTGCGCGCGCTCAACCAACGCGCCACCCATCTGATCGACGACCGCTGGTCGCCGGATCTGGACGCAGTGATCGAGAACATCAAGGCTGACCGACCGGGCACAGGCCGCAAACGACGGGCAAGCGCACTTCTCGGGCTCGTGGCGCGCGGCTGGGAGCGTCAGTTCGCCGATCACGCGACCGCGCAGGCGGTCTGGGGCTACGACGGCTACTGGCACGCCCGCGGCGAGGTGCTAGCGACCTGGCTCGCTCGAGCCGCATCCGAACCGTGGCTTCCGTGCGCAACCGGCGCACTGCACGCACCGCTCGACCTGCACCTCCCAAGCGAGGCAAACCGTCTGACGGTCGGCGACAAACGCAGCCTGTACCTGATGCGCGTCGATGACCACGTGCTGCGGAGTCCTGCGTTGCCGGCGCTGCGAATCAGACGCGGCCCGTCGGCGACGAGCATCGTCGCCCGGCTCGAAGAGCTACGCGACGCCGGCAAGACCCGGGCATCGATCGAGGAGCAGACGCGGACGGCGTACCGGATCCTTGCACTCGCCTGCCCGGCGGATGGCCGCGGCCAGCGACCGGTCGACGACATGACGGTCGCCGCGCTACGGTCGCACTTCGCCGGCGGCCGCGGCGGGCGCGCGCGCGGGCTGCTCTTGATCAACGGTCGCTGGTACGCGCCGGCGCAGGTGCTGAGCGGGCCGCCGATCTTCGGACGCCGGCGGCCGTTCGTTGCGAACACGTCGCTGCTCGAACCGCTCTGGCGGACCCTCCAGATCCCGCTTCCCGAGGCACGAGACTGCGTCGCGGTCCTGCGCGACATCGCAGACGACGGGCCACTTGGCGATGGCGATCGTCCGGTGATCATCGAGACGATGCGGACACTGGCTCGCGCGCTCGGAGATGCGACCCCGCAACTGCGCGCGACGTTGCGGTCGCTTCCCGTCTGGACTGGCGAGGAGTGGACAACACGACGACCCGTGTACGCGATCGCGGACGAAGCGGTGGCCGGCGCAGTCGCCGATCAAGCACGCGTCTGGCAGCCCGGATTCGCCATCGACGACATGGAATCGCTGATCGAGGCGCTCGGGCTCACGCTGATCGGTGCGGAGCAGTTCATGCCGGTTGCGAACGCCGGCTACGGCGCGGCCGTCGGCGACGAATTCCGGCCGCGGTTCGTGCTCGCGGTCGAGCACCTCCGCACCGAGCTCGCCCGCCGCGACCAGACGCTCTACGAGACGCTGACCGTCGCCTGGGACGAGCTCGCAGCGGCGCTCCTTGTTCTCGACCGTGATCTAGAGGTCGCGGCGACCGTCCCCGGCGGTCGCCGGCTTGTCGCGCCGGCCGAGGCGCACCTGCTCCGGCAACCGCTGACGCTGTTCGCCCGGTCCGCAGAAGACGTCGGTTCGGCCGAAGGTGGTGGCCGCGCGATCGCAGACCTGTTCAACGGCGACCGGCAAAAGGTCGCGTGGGCGTGGGTGGCGATGTGGCAGAAGGCCGAGAGCGGTCTCGGAGCCCAGAAGATCGTCCTCTCGAGCGACGGCAACGCGGACGAAGCCGAGGACGATCGGCTCGCTCATCTGCGTACCCAGGCCGACGATCGACGCACCCGCAGGGGTAAGACGACCAAAAAACCGGCCGCCGGCACGACGTCCAACGGCGTCGGCGGCGTCAAGGTGCGCAAGCTGAAGGAGATCGACAAGCTCGAGCCGTCGCAGGGGACGATCGTCAATGCGGGGGCTCCACGCGGCGGGATCATCGTTCCACCGCCCCGAAAGCGCACGATAACCGGCGACGGCACGCCGCCGAAGACCGGCACGACCACCAGCGACGACCCAGACGGAAGGACGACGGATATCGGCGCGCCGGTGCCGCCAAGCGTGCTGCCGCCGATGAGCGCGCGAGAGCAGCTCGCATACGACGCTGTGATGGCTGCGCTCGCGCTCGGGGATGGCGAGGTAGCCGATCTCCGTCACCGACGCGGAGTCGGCGCCGATGCGATCGACGAACTGCGCCAGTGCTTCGAGATCAAGATGTCGTCGGGAAACGAGATCCCGAACGAGATCACGCTGACGCCGAACGAGGTCGAACGCGCCAGAACTGACCACGATTTCTTCCTCGCGGTCGTCGCCGGCCTCGAGGAGGGCGCCGGCGAGCTTCGGGTGCGCTTCATCTTCGACCCGCTCGCACGACTCCCGCTTCGCCTCCGCAACGATCTCACCTTTGGCGGCGTCCGCGAAGCCGAAGCTTTGGAATACGTCTTCCCGACCTCGGCAGCAACGTCGAAGCCCAATGAGGTGAGCAGCGGAAGGTCGACGTCGCCGTCAACCGAATGAGCGAGTCGGCGAGAGCCGGGAACAGTCGGGACGCGAGACTCGTGGCACGTTGCGCTCCGCGTAAGGCGACCGGAGTGCCGCTGCGACATTGTTCGCGAGCGTCTGCACGTGGTCGGGCGAGAGCGGCCCTGGTAGGACGCAGCCGTTCGCCGGGGCTCCTCGACCGACGCCGCCGAGCGGATAGGTTCGCCGACACAGCGACCACTCGGCGTCGACGAAAGAGCACCGGCGGATCTACCTACGCGGCAACCGCCTTTGTCGAGTCGGTCGTGCTCGCGGCTAGCTCGCCGAGAGCCGCCTCGGCATCTCCGATGGCCGCTTCACGTGTAGCGGCGGCCACGACATCGGTGTAGCCGAGCTCCTGTTGGTCTTTGATCACCTCATCGATGTACTTGGTTGCCAGAGCCCGAATGTCGCGTTTCATGCTCCTCCTTCCTGATCGGTGAGTTCTCTCCAAAGCCGATCGACGATGAGTTCGGCGAAGTACGTGTACCAGTACTTCTGCGTCAGTTTCTGAGTTGCGAGATGGTCTCTGAAGTCGTCGAACACTTCGAGTGCTGGCACGAGCAGCGGCACGACGTCGTCCTGTCGGACCTCCTCGCCGCTCTCGACCACGAACGCCTTCGCGTAGTCATGAGCGCGACGCGCCTTCTGATCCCAGAGCGCGCGGTGCTGATCGAAGTACTGATCTAGGCCAGCGTCCTCAAGTCGCTTTGACTTTGTTGCGTTGAGCGCCAACGTGACCTCACGTCTTCCGTAGGACACCCCGCGTCACGTGTCCGGACGCGAGCGCAGTCGAGACGATCTGAACCGCGAACAGAACGACGACAACAACGTAGAAGCCGTGTCCGCCACGTGCGACGAGCCACGCGAAACTCATACCGACGGTTGCCAGGCCCAGCATAAATGCGCCAAGGAGTTCCCCCGCTGGACCGACGAAGCGGCTTCGCACACGTACGGACGCACCCGGGATCGTCTCCTCGTAGCGCGTAATGACGACACCCAGGAAGACGAGCGTGAACCCTGCGAGCGCCGTTGTGGCCCCCAAGGTCGCGAGCACGACATCTGCGTCTCTAACCACCCGAGGAACGTACGTCGCCCACCGGATGGAGACTGAAGGAGGCGAAGAGCGGGCGCAGCCAGGACTACGTGTGCAGGTCTTGGCTTCAGGGACGCTCGAAGCTCGAGCGCGAGGCAAGAGCTTGGACTGCGTGCTCGACCACACAGGGCCTCTCCCTGGGGTAGGCGCTAGCGTGCTCGACATGCCTCACAAGACGGTTCCGCCCTTCACGGCCGGTCAGCTCGAAGCGCTGTGTCGCGAACTCGGCGAGGCCATGACCGGCAGTCAGATGGACCGGTTGCTGCCGGCGGCCAGCATCGCCGACACTTCGCAACAGAGCACGAAGTGGAAGCGCCTGTACGAATCGCTCGCATCTCGACAGAACCAAGACAGCAACGCCAACGCCGTCTGCCGCTTCATCAAAGTGGCGATGGCGCCGGAACGGTTTGGCAGCGAGCCGGAGCGCTTCGAGGCACACCGCGAGGGGCTCAACTTAACGCTGGGCTTCGTCGGTCTCGAACTGCGTGAGAACGGCAAGCTCTATCCGGCAGCGCCGACGACCACGCTTACCGAGGCGCAAGAGCGGGCGAACGCACTGAAGGCGAAGCTTCGCGAGCGCAACGTACATCCCGACGTACTCGCTTTCTGCCGTGCCGAGCTCGTGCAAAGGAACTACTTCCATGCTGTCTTCGAGGCGACGAAAAGCGTCGCCGACAAGATCCGCACTAGGACTGGCCTCAAGAGCGACGGCGGCCAACTCGTCGACGACGCGTTTGGCATAAAGGGTGGGATGCCGGCGTTGGCGTTCAACCTGCTCCAGTCGCCGACGGAGGAGAGCGAGCACAAGGGCCTGGCGATGTTGGTGAAAGGCATGTTCGGGACGTTCCGCAACACAACCGCTCACGCCCCGAAGATCAGCTGGCCCATCGGACTCGAGGACGCGCTGGATCTTCTGACTCTCGCCTCGATGCTTCATCGTCGCCTCGATGCGGCTCACGTCACCCCCGCCGCACCCATCAGCCAAGCCTAGTCAGGCTGGCTCGAACGCCCCGATCATCAAGGCGTGCTCGCTCGCGAGAAGCGACCTACTCCAGCAGGCCGCTCCGCGATAGGGCCCCCCGCGCGCGAACACGACATCGACGAGCGCGCGCCGGGGTCGGTCCGCGGGATGGAGGCGAAGGCGGACGTCGGTCATCTTGGGCGCAGGCCATCATTCTTTGAGAATGCACCATGTGGGCTGACAACGAGACTCGGATCGATCTGCTCGGCTTCGACTTCCTGGTCGACGAGCTGCTGATCATCCTGCGCGACCCGCGCCTCCTGCCGGTCACCGTTGGCGTGGCCGGTGACTGGGGCTCCGGCAAGAGCAGCTTAATCGGTATGGCCGAGGAGGCCCTGGCCGCGGAAGAGAAGTTCCTGACCGTCTCGTTCAGCCCCTGGCGCTTTGAGGACTACGAGGACGTGAAGACTGCGCTCATGGCGTCGGTCATCGGCGCGGTGCAGGAGCGGGCGCAGACCGACGTGACCTTCGCCGACAAGGCCGGCAAGCGGCTCGGCGAGATGGTGCGGCGGGTGAACATGCTCGGGGCGGCGAAGCTCCTCGGGCGGCTGGCGTTGCTCTCTCACGGCGCGGACGTGCCGCCGGAGATGGCGGCCTTGTCGGACGCCCAGCTGCTGAAGCCGGCGCCGGTCGAGGAGGAGGACGAGACAGAGGCGCCCGACCGACTCCACTCGATCGCCGAGTTCCGCACCGAGTTCGAGGCGCTGATGGCCGACCTCGACGATTTGCAGGCGCTGGTCGTGTTTATTGACGACCTCGACCGCTGCCTGCCCGATTCGATCGTCGACACCTTCGAGGCGATCCGCCTCTTCCTGCACGTGCCGAAGACCGCCTACGTGATCGCCGCCGACCAACGCATCGTCCAGGCCGCGATCGAGGCCCGCTACCCGGTCAACCGCGAAGGCGACGAGACGCTCGGCGTCGACTACCTGGAGAAGATCATCCAGATCTCGGTCAACATCCCGCCGCTTTCGGAGCCGGAGGCCGAGACGTACATCAACCTGCTCCTGGCCGAGCTCTATCTCGACGCCGGACCGCTCGAGCGCCTGCAAGCCGCGGCACAGGAGCGCCGGAAGAGCGAGCAGTTGACGGTGGTCATGAACTGGGGCATCGCGCGCGAGATCCTCGACTCGCCGCCCGACGGCCTCGAGGCGGCGTTCGCGCTCGCGAACCAGATCTCGCCGGTCCTCGCACGCGGCCTGCGCGGGAACCCGCGCCAGCTGAAGCGGTTCCTGAACATCTTGAGCGTCCGCCGTCGCGCCGCAGGCGGGCGAGGGATCGAGCTCGACCCCGCGGTCTTGTCCAAGCTGATGATCCTCGAGCAGCTGCACCTGAAGGACTTCGCACAGCTGTTCGCGTGGCAGATCGACCAGCACGGAAAGCCCGTCGAGCTGAAGCAGGCCGAGTCGCTCGCCGCGACCGACAAGAAGCCGAAGGGCATGAGCGACGAGGCGGCGACGTGGGCGGCACAGCTTCACATCGGCCCCTGGCTTCGGCTCGAACCGGCGCTCGCCGATGTCGACCTCGCACCGTACTTCTACTTCTCGCGCGACCGCCTCTCGCCGGCAGCGCCCGCAGCGCGGCTGCCGGCGGCGCTGCAAGAGCTGCTCGGACGCCTCGAGCACGCCGTCGCAGCGACGCGGCGGACGGCGATCGAGGAGGGCGTCGACCTCGGCGCCGCCGAGATGGTGCAGGTGTTCGACGTCCTGCTCGAACGCGGCTCGCGCGATCCGCGCGGCCACGCGCTCGACAGCGCGATCGAGATCGCGGCGCGCAAGACCGAGCTCGTCGGACGACTCGCCTCGGCGCTCGACGAGCTCCCGCCGGCGAGCGTGCCCCTGCAGCTGCCGGCGAAGCTGGTCGCCGCGATCGACCCGCGTCCACCGGAGCTGACGAAGCTCCTCGAGCGGTGGGGAACGTCGGGGTCGGGTGGGCTCAAGCGCGCCGCCGCAGAAGCGCTCGGGGGCGGCCGCTGATGGGTACCTCGACCGACTACGGCGGCGGCCAAGGCGGCGCGTGGACGCCGTTCAAACGCGCGGCGACGAGCTACGCCAAGCACGGCGGCCGCAGTCGCGCCGAGCGGGTGGTCGCCCGCCACGTCGGCACCCTCGGCGGTGCCGCCGGGGCGACGCGGTCGGCGCGAGCCGGGATCGCCGGAGCGGCCAACTTCGCCGACCTCCTCGCCGGCATCGCCCGTGACGGGCTGACGCCAACCCTCCGCGACGCTGGCCTCGGCGACCTAGTCGGCCGCGGCCGCTTCGACGTCGTCCGCGCGCTGGTCGACGTGATCGCCGGCGCCGGCAGCGACCTCGAAGGCCAGGCGGCGCGGGCGGCGGCCCTCGATGTGATCGACGAGCTGTTCGCCGACGCCGAGGCCTACGACGAGCTCGCAGACCTCACCCTTGACGCCGACGGGCTGGTGCGGGCGCTCGAGGCCTTCATCGCCTACTACATCTACAACCGCCTGCTGCCCCAGATCGACGAACGCCTGACGCGCTACGCCGACGCCGCCCGCGCCGAGCGACTGGACGGTGACTTGCGGCAGCTGATCCGGGCCCAGGTCCGCATCCGGCTACGGGACGTTGACCCGCTCGCCGTCGATTGGTCAGGAGCCGAGGGACGGCGCCTGATCGAGTCGGCGCTGCGGAGCGTCTACGGCGTCTTGGAGGACCTCGAGGAATGACCGGCTTCCACCTCCGCACCGCGCGCGACCAGCCGCTGCCGACCGACGCCGATACGTTCGTCCTCGACTGGTTCGGCGGCGCCCACCGCCAACGCTCGACAGTGTCGGCAACGACCGACCTCCTCTACGGCCTGGCCCCGACTCCAGCTGCGCGCGACCTGTTCCGCCTCGGCGGCGCGGTCTATTGCGTCGACAAGGTCGCCCGCCGCGACCGGACAGCGGACGCGTGGACACGTGAGCTCGACCTCGCCGCCCCGGTCACGACGCGTTCCGACTGGCAGACGGCGCGGCAGGCGCTCACCGAGGCGCTCGCGTTCTTGAGTGGCGACCGCTGGAAGCTGCGCTTCCGCGCCGGGGCCGGGGGCGTCAGCGGTGAGACTCGCGTGCGCCCGCCCGACGCCATCTGTCTCTTCTCCGGAGGCCTCGACTCGCTGGCCGGGGCGATCGACCTCCTTGAGGAAGGTCGAGACGTAATCCTCGTCGGCCACTTCGAGAGCGGCTTCATCGGCGGCGTCCAGGAGACGCTCGCCCGAGAGCTACGGCGCAACTACCGCGATCGTGTTCGTCTGCGGCAGCTCCGGCTCGGGCCCGCAAAGCCGAACCGCCTGCAGGCGCGCCCGCTGCCGAGCGAGAAGGAGCGCGAGGTCACGACACGGGCGCGGTCCTTCCTGTTCGTCGCCGCCGGACTCGCCGTCGCGAGTGCCTTCGGCGAGGAGGTGCCGCTCTACGTGCCGGAGAACGGCTTCATCGGCATCAACGTCCCCTTCGTAGCCTCGCGCGCCGGCAGCTTGAGCACCCGGACGACCCACCCCTACTTCATGGCGCAACTCGAGGACGCGCTAGACGCGCTCGGAATCGGCAACGAGATCGTCAACCCATTTCGTGTCAAGACGAAGGGCGAGGCGCTTGCCGAGTGCCGCAACAAGAAGCTGCTCGCGGCACTCGTCGACGACTCGATCTCCTGCGCGCACCCGGAATCGGCGCGCTGGGACAGGCTGCCGCCGTCGAACTGCGGCTACTGCTTCCCGTGCTTGATCCGACGAGGAGCCCTCCACGGCATCAGCCTCGACGCTGGCGCCAGCTACCGTCACGACGCGCTGACCGAGGCCGACCTGCTCGAGGAGGAATCCGATCGCGGCGCCGACCTGCGCGCCCTGGTGCGCGGGCTCGCGCGCGACCCGCACCGGACCGATGTGCTCCGCAACGGAGCGGTCCCCGCCGACGACGCCGCCGCCTTCGACGCGGTCTACCGCCGCGGCAGGGACGAGTTTTTGTCCTGGATCACCGCCGGCGCGGGACAGGAGCTGCTTGACGCGCTCACCGCCGGAGGGGACCGCGGCTGAGCCTGTACGTCGACAGCCACTGTCACATCGACCGCTTCGACGACCCGCCGGCGGTACTCGACGCCGCCGAACGCGCCGGCGTGGTCACCATCGCCGTCACCGAGTTGCCGTCGCACTTCCAGATGCTGCAGACGCAACTGCGCGGGCGCGAGCGCGTCCGCGTCGCACTCGGCTTCCACCCGCTCGTCGTGCCACGCGACCTCGCCCACGAGCTGGCTCTGTTCCGGCGCATGCTCGAACGGACCGACTACATCGGAGAGGTCGGGCTCGACCACTCGCAGCAAGGGCGCGACTCAGCACGGCGACAACGGGAGGTCTTCGAGCGGATCCTGGCGCTCCCCGAGATCGGCAAGAAGGTGCTGACGGTGCACTCGAGAGGCGCCGAGAAGGAGACAATCGAGCTGCTGGCCGCCGCGGGCACGACCGCGATCTTGCACTGGTATTCGGGCCCGCTCAGGGCGATCGAACGGGCGCTCGAGGCCGGGCTCTACTTCTCGGTCAACCCAGCCATGCTGGGCAGCAAGAACGGAGGCCGCGTCATCGCCGCCTTGCCGCACGAGCGCGTCGTCACGGAGACCGATGCCCCCTACACGAAGGTTGGCGGGCGGCCTTCCGAGCCGCGCGACGTGCCGACGGTCGTCCTGGAACTCGCGCACAGGTGGGGACTTACGCCCGACGAGGCGCGCGATTCGATCTTCACGACGATGTCCGAGATCCACCGCAGCGCGAAAACGGCGTCGGCCGAGACGGTCTAACCAGCAGCCGTCGCGAGCGGTGGAGACGGGGAAGCGCTCGCCAATGAGACAGCTGGGTCGTACGCGTGCAGCTCCTGTCCGTGCTCGCGGAGCCACCGCGCCTGCTCCTGCCAGCCCGGTCGAACCGACTCGAGCAGTCGCCAGAACGGTTTCCGGTGACTCGGCTCGCGAAGATGGCAGAGCTCGTGCACGACGACGTACTCGAGCACGTCGTCGGGCCCAAGCAGCAGCCGCCAAGAGAACGAGAGGTTGCCGCGACGCGAGCACGAGCCCCAGCGCGTGCGCGGGTCGCGGATGCCGATCGCCTGGTACTCGTACCCGAGCCGCTCGGCCTCCCGCCGCACGACATCCGCTACGCGACGGCGCGCCTCACGGCGGTACCAACGCTCGACGGCCGCCGCCGCACTCTCGTCGGGGCCGAAGACAACCAAGCGATCGCCCTCCACCATCGCGATCGCGCGTCGTGCGTTGCGGCGCTCGATCGGAAGCTCGCGGCCTGCGAGCCAGACGGTGCCGGCGCGTTCGAGGCCAAGCTCGGGAGGCCGGTCGCTGATCGCGCGCGCTTCGGCGATCTTGGTCTCGACCCAACGGCGCTTCTCCTCGAGGAAGGCGTCGACGTCTCCGGCGCCGAGGCCGCGGGGAACGATCACCTCCAGCGGTCGGCGCGGCCCGACGATGATCCGTAAGGTCTTCGCGCGCCGCGATTCGCGGACACGCACCACCAACGTCTCTTCCCCGATGACGAAGCGGTGCGGCCTCCGATCCCGTAGCGGCGGCGACACCTTCCGGACACTGGCGCGGCCTGCTGCACTCATGCTGTCGTCGATTCCCTGGCTGTCGCGACGGTCATCAGCTCGTCGAGGAACGCCGGCGTCACGAACGATCGCGTCTGCTCGTCAGCCAGCAGCGTCCGCATGGCCTCGCCGCGGATGTCGCGACGGACATCGTCGCGCTCGGCCCAGTCGCTCACCGTCGCGTGCTTGGCCACGGCTTCGTCGAGCCGCCGCGCCAGGTCGACGAGAGCGTCGTCGCCGAGACCCGCCGGCGCCTGGGCACGCGTCAGGCTCAAGAACCCTTGGGCGCGCTCGGAGAGGCCGAGCGCCTCGTGGGCCTCCTTTTCGGCGGCCCAGTCGGCGACGAGGTCTTCGAGCAGGCTGAGCATGTCGGCATCGGCTTCCTCCTTCTGGCGACGGATGCGCTCGAGCCGTTCAGCCAGCGAGCGCGCGACGGGATCCGTGTCGCCGCCGCGGGCGCGGATCTCGTATTCGATCGCCGCCTCGACCTCGGCTGCCTTCTCCTCTGGCGAACCGGGCGCCTCCTCCAGGCGCTTGAGGTACTGGCCGTCGATGCGGTAGATCGGCAGGTCGCGCCGGAGACGCTCGACGGCGACCGCCTCTTGGACGAGGGCATGCGTGTGCGGGCGGTACTCGCGGATGTCGAAGTCGCTGTCGCGATCGTCGAGCCTCGCCCCGCGCCGCCACAGTGCGCGCACCCGCACGAGCCGACGGTAGTCATCGAGATGAGGCAGCAGCGCGGGGTCCGGCGCCAGCGTCTCGTAGGCCGACTGGGCGGCTTGGAAGCGCTCCTCGAACGACTCGGCCGCTGCCTTGTCGCCCATGAACCGGCGCAGCAACCACATCATCTGCTCGTACTCGTCGTCGTCGCGCGGCATGGCAGCTACGAGCGCGAGCGCCTCGGCAACGAGCGTCGGGAAGCTGTCTTTGAGCGACTGCAGGTCGAGGACGGCCATCTCGACGTCCTCGGGCGAGAACTCGGCGAACGCGGCCTGGAGGCGGTCGAAGACGCCCCAGTAGTCGACGATCACGCCGCGGTCCTTGGCCTTCTCCGGGTAGGGCCTGTTGGTGCGCATGATCGCCTGCAGAAGCTTGGCGCCTCGCAGCGGCTTGTCGAGGAACATCACCTGCTCGACCGGAGCGTCGAAGCCGGTTAAGAGCATGTCGGTGACGATCAACACTTTGAGCGGCGAGTCGTCGTCCTTGAAGGCGTTGATGAACTTCTTGCGCGCCTGCACCTCGCCGACGTCGAGCTCGGAGTCCTCGTCGACGACGACGTCTTCCCCACTCGCCTGCGAACCGTGCAGCCGGCGCCACTGCGCGTCGGCCGACCAGCGGCGCAGATGATCGTTCTCCGGCTTGGCGTCCTCCTTGACGTGCGGGGTGTAGATGACGGCGAGCTCCTCGGCCGGCATGCCGAGCTCGAGCAGAGCGTCGGCGACAAGCGCACAGGCCTCACGATCGACGGCGACGAACTGGGCCTTGAAGCCCTGCGGGAAGGTGCGCTCGCGGAGGTAGGCGAGCGCGTCGGTCACGACCGCCGCGACCCGCGCAGGCGCCTTGGCCACCACCTTCAGCCGCGCCGCATCGGCCTTGACCTTCTCCCGCTCCTCCTCGGGCAGCTCGTCGACCAAGGCGGCGAAGGAGCGATCGAGGTCTTCGCCTGTGAAGTGGGCCAGCTCGACGAGCCGCGGCTCGTAGACGACCTCGACGGTCGCCTCGTCCTCGATCGCCTCCTTCGGCGAGTAGGCGTCGAGGTAGCTCTCGTACCTGCCGTCGATCTCCGGCGCGAACGCCCGCCGAGTCGAATGGTCGCTCGACTCGATCGGCGTGCCGGTGAAGGCGAACAACTTCGCCGTCGGCAGCGCGCCGCGCATGCGCATCCCGTAGAGGCCCTCATGCGTGCGGTGGGCCTCGTCGACGAGGACGATCACGTTGTCGCGGTCGGCCAGCGTCGACGTCTGCTCGTCGAACTTCTGGACCGTGGTGATGATGACCCCGCGAGCGTCGGCGGAGAGCAGCGAGCTGAGCCTGGTGCGCGTCGTCGCTCGACTGACGCCCTTGAACTGACACGCGGTGAACGTCTCGTTGATCTGGTCGTCGAGGTCGCGGCGGTCGATGACGATGAAGATCGTCGGGTTGTTGAGTCCCACGTTCTTCAGCTTCCGTCCGGCGAAGAGCATGGTCAGGCTTTTGCCGGAGCCCTGGGTGTGCCAGACGATGCCGCGATCGTGCTCGCCGTCGAGGACGCGCCTTACCAGCTTGTTCGCGGCGCGGAATTGCTGGTAGCGGGCCAGCTTCTTCTTGGTGAGGCCGCCGCGCGTCTCGAAGACGACGAAGTTGGCGGCGACGTCGGCCAAGTTGTGCGGATCGAGCAGGCCGAGCAGTCCGATCTCAAGCTCACGGTCTTCCCCCTCCTGCGCTGCCGGCCTCTCGTACGGCCAGGTGTCCTTCCACTCGGCGTAGCTCGAGACGCCACGCGCGCCACTCGGCGCGGCGCGGAAGCGGAAGCCGTTGGTGGCGACGCAGACGGCTGCGTAGCGCTCGAGCTCGGGCGCGTCGGCCCAGTAGCCCTCGAAGTCCGAGACGGCCTCCTTCCAGTCCTCGTTGAAAGCCTTGGTTTCGACCAGGCCGAGCGGGATGCCGTTGATCAGGCAGGCGACGTCGACCCGCGGCTCGCGGATCGCTCCGGTCTCGAGCGCGAACTCGTCGCTGACGACGTAGCCGTTGCGCTCGGGACGCAACCAGTCGACGACGGTGATGTGACGCGAGCCCTGGTCGGGATTGAGCGGGATGTCGAAGCCGTCGCGCAGCATCTCGAGGAACGACTCGGAGTCGGTGACGCGCCGCAACGCCTCGACGATCTGCAGCGATTCGGTCTCGCTGAGGTCGTCGTTGAGCTGGCGCAGGGCGTCGACGAGCAGCGGCTCGACGAGCGCCTCCCCCATGCGCCCCTGGCGCAGCTCGTTCATCGCCTTGCGCTCGACAGGGCGCCAACCGATGGCGGCAAGATCGCCGACGATCTTCTGCTGGACGGGCTTCTCGGTGCCGAGCATCGTCATGCAGGGTCTTTGCCGGAAGACAGCAAACGCTCGAGAGCAGCAGCGACGACAGCGCCAAGGGCCGCTCGTTCGGCGTCAATGCGCCTGATCACGCGCTCGAGTTCGACGAACCGGGTTTGAGCGTCGAGGTCGGGCAGCTGGATCTCCACGTTCAGAAAATCCTGCGGGTTCAAGCGGCCACGACGTTCGGCTGTGCCCCTCGAGCGAATCCGCATCTCGTTCCAGAAGCTCGGCCTCCGACAGACAAGGGCGAGAAACTCCGGAAGCACCGCGTCCTCGTCGAGCGTGAAGGTGGGGAACTCGCTGGAAACGTACCCACCATCACTCGGCCGGAACGACGGTGATCGGGCCCTCCCATGCCGTCAGCTTGCGATAGACGAGCTGTCCAGTCCGAAGGCGCTGGAGGGTCGCGTAGGTCGTGTCGGCTCCAAAGATCGTCTCGCGCCAGAACAGCCCCTGACCAGCGTTGAGGACACCGACGATCGGATACTCCTCGGCCGCATCCACCCTGACCTTCGCACCATCGACGGTGGCGATTTCTCGCAATGCAATATGCCGCCACGCTTCGTGTCCGCGGCCGGAGATGTCGCGCACCGCCACGATCAGGGCATCGACGTGAGCCTCGGTCGAGCGCGTGCGGCGCGTGGCCACGTAGGCCTCGACCGACTCCTCAAATCCGAGCTCCGACTTCTCCCGGCGAGCTGCACCTTTGTACCGGCCTTCTCCTCCGACGTAGCGGCGGACGACAAGGTGGTACTTCTCGCTCGCGATCGCTTCACAACCCACCCAGCGCGCGAATCCCTCACGCTCCTCGCCGCCGTTGAAAATGGCGACTGCGTGCTCAATCGATTCGTCGCTGAGAATGTTCTTGGTATCCCGGCGCTCGAAGCCACCCGAGTTGTCGATCATCAGGACGCGGCCTTCGCGCTCGCTCGCCTTCGCCCGGTTGATGACGAGCACGCACGCGGGGATCCCCGCGCCGTAGAACAGGTCGACCGGCAGCTGGATGATCGCCTCGACGAGGTCGGCGTCAATAAGGTCCCTACGCACCGCTAGCTCGGCGCCGCCACGGAAGAAGACGCCGTTCGGTAGCACGACCGCGAGCCGTCCGTTCTCGTTCATCGACGCGACCATGTGCTGCAGGAAGGCCATCTCGCCGTGGCTCTTCGGCGGCAGGTGCTTGATCCTCCCGAACGGGTCGCCGCCGGCCTTCAGCCGCTCGTGGCCCCAGTTCTTCGACGAGAACGGCGGATTGGCGATCACGACGTCGAACGTCTTCAGCTTCACGCCCTCGACGAACGCCGGCGTCGCCAGCGTGTCGCCGAGCTTGATCTCGGCTGCGTCGCCGGCGCCGTGGAGCAACATGTTCATGCGCGCGATCGCCCACGTCTCCGGGTTGAGCTCCTGGCCGTAGACGAACAGCGAGCGCACGTTCACTCCCTGCGCGTCCGCGCGGGCGAGACACTGAAGCAAGAGACCACCCGACCCGCAGGTCGGGTCGTAGATGCGGTCGCCGGTCTGCGGCTCGAGCAGCCCGGCCATCAGCTTGCCGACCTCGGCCGGTGTGTAGAACTCACCGCCGCCCTTGCCCGAGGCGGCAGCGAACTTGGCGATCAGCCACTCGTAAGCCTGACCGAGCATGTCTGTCGAAACGCGGGTGGAGTCGAGCGACCCGAGTTCGTGGAAGTGCTCGACGATGCGCGCGAGGTCGTCGCTCGGCAGCGCCATCTTGTTGTTGAAATCGGTCCGCTCGAACACGCCGGCCAGCTGCTTCGGGTTGGCACGGCCGATCGCCGCCAGCGCGTCGTTCAGCGCCTGGCCCTGGAGCGCCTCGTCGGTGTCGCGGACGTCGTCCCAGGTGTGGCCGGCCGGGACCTGCAGGACGTGGAAGGCGGGGTCGCGCGCGAGCTCGTCGGTGGCGGCCTCACCGAGCTGCTCGAGCGCCCGCTCCGTCTCCTCCTTGTAGAGGTCGGAGGCCCGCTTAAAGAAAAGGAGAGCGAGGATGTAGTCCTTCTGGTTCGAGACCTTGTTGCGGAATAGGTCGGCTGCCTGCCAGAGGTGGTCCTCGAGGCGGCGCAGGGTCAGGGGAGCAGGCTCGCTCGTGGCCATCGCGTCAATCGTAGGGAGGGCCAGCAACCGGCGAGTCCTTTGCCGCTTCAGCTTGGCCGCGGCGCCACGACCACCCGCGTGGCCAAGCCGTCGTCGTCGCCACTGAGGTCACCCTCGAGCGCATCGGGGTTGGTCAGGCGGTGCTCCGGGTCGTAGACGAAGCAGACCAGCGTCTTGCAGTCGGGGTGGCCACGATAGTGCGCCTTGTCGATCGTTAGCTCCTCGACGACGCGCCGCTGGTCGAGACGCTCGCGCGTCATTTTGGTCTCGACCACCGTCTGTTCGCGCTTCAGGAGGAAGTCCATGCGCGTGCGCGAGCCGGCGTAGCTCGGCGCCCACTCCTCGGGGCGGATGTCATCGAAGTGCAGCTGCAGCAGGGCATGCAGCGTGTCTTGGACGTCGTACTCATCGTCGATCGTCAGCGCTGCGCGGTTGTCGTGCCGCGTCGCAAGCTGGCGGGCGAAGCGCGGGAAGCGGCGACAGAGGTTGACCATCAGTTCCGTCGCGTCGCGCTCGCTGCGGTCGAGCTGCCAGCGAGCGGCATGCGCCGACTTAAGAATGGTCTCGGTTGCCCGGCGAACGGTGGCGGCGATGACGGCCGCCCGTGCGGCGTCGCCGACGTCGAGTGGCTCGAACAACACGCGCTCGAGCAGCAGCTCGGTTATCGACGAACCAGCCGAGAGCGGCCGAGAGGCTGCTCGGCAGCGACGAGCGCCTGCAGGTCGAGCGGGACGAATGCGCCCCGAGCACGAACCTGACTGGGTGCGTCTAGCGGTTGTTGAGCGGGTCTTCGCCGCCGGCGTACTTGGTGCCAGTCTTGGCGAGGCCGCGGCTGATCATGTAGCCGATCCCGACGGCGGCGACGAGCGTCCAAGCGCGGACATCGTCGAGTGAGTCGGATACGGCCGAGGCAGCCAAGATGGCCACGATGAGGCCGGCCATCGCCCAGAACTCGGTGGTCTTCAGCGAGTGCTTGGTTTCGTCTGTGGTGCGATCGCCGGCGTAGGCCGGCGTCTTCGTGCGCGCCCGCTCAGTGGTTTCCATTGTTGCCATTGCTGTTCCTCCTCTTGAGGGTCGGACGAGGTGGAGGACTCACACGAGTCCTCTCGCTACTTGCCGTGCATGGAGTGATGTTTCTTGGCTCGTCGTCCAGTCGCCTGAGAGCGAGGAGACGATCGAAGCCCGTTGCCTCGAACGCAGTCATCGGCGTCCGCGGCCCAATGAGGACGAGCAGCTGGCCACCCTGCGCCTGCTGGCGTCGGCTCGCGCTGAGGAGCAGGGCGAGCGTCGTCGCGTCGATGAAGGTGACCAAGCGAAGGTCGACGGTCAGGTGGCGCACTTCTGCCAACGCGTCTTTGATCGCCGGGGCGCGGAAGAGGTCGAGCTCGCCAGCGAGGACGAGAACCGCTGATTCGCGCCCATACCGTTCGAGGGCCAGCGAAAACTCGGCTTGCACGGTCCGGGCTTGCGGCAATTCGCTCTCGAGGGCCCCAGCTGGCCCCCATCCCACAGCACCTGCTTCGGGCGGAGCGGTGGTGATTTGTTGTCTCATCACGCTGCCACCTTAGCCCAGTTCTGATGAACTATGGGCCTTACGATGAGGTATTTGATGAGGTATTTAGGAAGGATTGATGATATAACGTTCCTAGCGCTGGAAGTGCTGAGGAAGTAAGCTGGTCACCATGGAGCACGGCGATCTCGCGATCTACAGCATTGGCGCCGTTGAGCGCATGCTCGACATCCCGGCCGCGACGATCCGCAACTGGGAAGAGCGCTATGGGCTCGTGAAGCCCGAGCGGAGCACCGGCGGCCATCGGCTCTACACGCGCGGAGAGGTCGAGCAGCTCCGCTTCGTCAAGGAGGGACTCGATCGAGGGCTACAGCCGGCCGAGGCCCATCGCCTGCTCGGTGAGCAGCTCGAGCGCGGGAGCGGCTTCCGCTCAGCGGATGAGCGGGAGCAGGCGCCTCGCCTCCTGATCTTGCTCGCCGAGCGTGATCCGTACGCGGCAGAGTTCGCCGAGTTCTTCCTTCAGACCGAGGGCTACGACGTCACTCTCGCGCTCGATGCCGATGACGCAGCGCGCAAGTTCGAGCAACTCTTGCCCCAGCTCGCGGTGATCGAGCTGCTCATCTCCGGCGGAACGGGCGCCGATCTGTGCCAGCGTCTGAAGGAAGCCGGAGTGCCTGCGTGCCTGGTGATCTCGACGCTCGACGCGCGCGACCAGGCGCTCGCAGCCGGCGCCGACGCCTTTTTGCGGAAGCCGCTCGACCCGCTGCAGTTCGTCTCGACCGTCAAGGACTTGCTCGGGAAGAGCGCCTTCCTGCAAGGCGCGACGTCGCGATGAGCGAGCGTCTCCTGAGCGGCCATTCCCGCCTCGACGGCGTGCTCGGCGGCGGCCTCCCGGTGGACGCAATCAACATGCTCATCGGGCTTCCGGGAACCGGCAAGACGATCCTCGCTCAGCAATACCTGTTTGCGAACGCGACGCTCGATCGGCCCGCCCTCTACCTCGCCACGGTGTCGGAGCCGTTCGACAAAATCCTCCGCTACGGGCAGACCCTCCGCTTCTTCGACCCGGAAGCGGTCGGCCACTCCGTCTTCTACGAGGATCTCGGCCCGGCTCTCAACGAGCGCGGCCTCGCAGGCGTCCTCGAGCAGGTGACTGCGCTGATCAAGGAGCGCCGTCCGGGAATCATCGTGATCGACAGCTTCAAGGCCCTCTCTGCTTACGCGGAGGCTGCCGAGTTTCGCCGCTTCCTCCACGATTTCGCCGGCCACCTCTCCGCCTTCCCGGCCTCGTCGTTCTGGGTCGGCGAGTACGGCGAGGACGAGATCGCCGTGGCACCCGAATTCGCGGTCGCCGACGCCATCATCAGCCTCTCCACGACGCGAGCGTCCGAGCGCGAGACGCGTTCCCTCCGCGTCCTCAAGCTACGGGGAAGCGAATTCGCTCCCGGCCAGCACGCCTACCGCCTCTCGGCCAATGGGATCGACGTCTTCCCGCGACTCGCCGACCAGATCGACATGACCAGCTACCCGCTCGACGGAGCCAGGCACTCGTCCGGGATCGCCGCCCTCGACGACATGCTCGCCGACGGTTACTGGCCCGGCGCCTCCACGCTCTGCGCCGGCCCCTCGGGCTGCGGCAAGACCCTGATGGGCCTGCACTTCATCTTCAACGGCGTCCGCCAGGGCGAACCCGGCGTGCTGGCGACGCTCCAGGAACACCCGACCCAGCTCGCGCGGATCGTCGAGGGTTTCGGGTGGTCGGTTGACGAGGATGGCGTCGAGGCGATGTACCGCTCGCCTGTCGACATGTACATCGACGAGTGGGTCTACGACCTCCTCGAGACGGTGGAGCGCACCGGCGCACGCCGTGTCCTCATCGACAGCCTCACCGATCTCAAGCTCGCCTCGCCGGACGAGGTCCGGTTCCGCGAATACATGTACTCGCTCGTCCAGCGCTTCTCCCGCCAGGGAGTGAGCGTGTTCATGACCTCGGAGGTACCAGACCTCTTCCACGTGAGGCGACTCTCCGAGTTCGGCGTCTCACACCTCTCCGACAACGTCGTGCTCCTCCAATACACCCGCGACCAAGCAACCGTTCGCCGCGCCCTCACCGTCCTGAAGACCCGCGCGAGCCGACACGAACCGGAAACCCGCGAGTTCAGAATCACCCCCGAAGGGATCGTGCTCGGTGACCCGTTCATCCCTGCACAAAGGTTCGACTAGCACGAGCCGCGCGACGGGCAAGCGGAGGAGCGCGCACGTGCACGTCACCGACCTGCTCCTGCTGGAGGAACTCCACGCCCACTTGCCGGTCGGCTTGCTCGTCAACGACGCCGACACGCTCGAGATCCTCTACGCGAACCCCCCGCTTCCGGGTCTCGCCGGTCACGACCTGCCGCTCGAGCAGCTGATCCAGTCGCACCACGACGAACGAGTGCCGCACGTCCAAGCAGATGAACTGACGGCGCTCGTCGCAGACGTCGCCGCGACGGGAAGGCCGCGTCACCTGTCCGAGTTCCGTCACGACTCCCCGGGGCACGAGCCGAGCTGGTGGAGCGCAACCCTCCGCCGCATCGACACCGATCGCTGGGGCCCAGTCGTAGTCACGCTGGCGGTGGACACGACCGACCAGGTTCGCGCCCGGCACGTACTGAAGGAGCGGGAACGGCGGCGCCTAGCACTGAAGCAAGAGATTGCCGCCGTTTCGGGCCACAACCTCGTCGCCTCCCTCCAGCAGGTTGCCGATGGCCTCATCCTCGCCCTACCTGCCGACGTGACTGCGATCCGACTGCTCGACACAGACGCCAAGCTCCACCTCGTCGCCGCTAGCGGCCTTCGCCCCGCCGAGACTCGACGCCTCGCCCTGAACCCGATCAGCGTCCGCCGGCTCAAGACGATGATTGAAAGCGGTCCGCCGACAGCCCTCGGATCGCTGGGCCTCCACTGGGTCGAGGTGCGGTGGCTCGAGGCCGGCGGCGAACAGGTCGGGACTCTGACGATCGCTGCACGCAGCAAGCGGCGTCCGCCCAAGGACGACCTCACGCTGCTCAACGAGGCATCAGTCCAGCTCGGCCACGCCTTGGAAAACATTGAGCGGAGCCCACAGTTCCTTCGAAGCCGTTCTCTCGAGATGGCCCGTGTGAACACGGACGTACGCGAGGCCGCGCAAGCCCGCAGCGACGACCTCCGCCCGAGCGAGCTCGCGATACTCCGCCTATACGGCGAGGGACTTCGAACGGATCAAGTCGCTGAACTCCTCGTTCTCTCCCCGCACACAGTCCGGACACACGTTAGGAACGCCCGCCGCCGCCTTGGCGTCAGTTCTCGAGCCGAGGCACTCGACCTTCTCAAAGCTGCCGAGGCGGATCCCCCTGTGTGAGACTGGTCATTCCGCTGACACGGAGGCGAGATTTTTCCGCATTCTGACAACGGTCGGCGTAGCTTGCCGGCGAGAGCTCCGTGCGGAGCTCACCTCCAAAATCGAGAACTGACCTGTGGGGTGCCAAAACTCCGTTCGCGCCACTGGTCAGGCCGATTTGCAGGGAGAACCGGGTTTGGCACCAGACACACTCGCGAGGAGCTACGTCTCTGCCACGGGACGGATGACGCCGAAAAACTCAGAGATTGACCGTTCCTACGAGCTGGAAGCGGGCCGGAAAGATCGCATGCCCGCCCACGCGCGCGACCGCGACAAATCCGTCCTCGAGCGGCTGCCTGAGCGACTCGAGGGCCGGCCGCGGGAACTCCGGCAGCTCGTCGAGGAACAGGACTCCGCGATGTGCGAGCGAGACCTCGCCGGGCCGAGGGGTCGGGCCGCCGCCGACGATCGCCGGAGCGGAGGCTCCGTGATGAGGAGCGCGAGAGGGCGGCACCGCAACGAGCGTCTGCCCTTGGGGGAGCAGGCCGGCGACCGAGTGGATGCGCGTCACCTCGAGCGCCTCCTCGCGCGTCAGCCTGGGAAGGATGCCCGGCAGCCGCCGGGCGAGCATGGTCTTCCCCGTTCCGGGAGGGCCCATGAGGAGCAGGTTGTGCGAGCCCGCGGCGGCGATCTCGAGTGCGCGACCCTCGCTTCGACTGGTACGCGCATGCCGCAAAACGTCCCGCACGTCGCCAATCAAGACAACACTCCATCCCGCAGATATCACGCGGGAGGTCGCCGGAAGCTCCCGCCTCTGGAAGAGTTGAGCGCGCAGGGACCTTGGATCACGCGCTCCGCGACGCGCGTGACCAGGCACGTGACCGAGCCGCCGTTGGGGATGGGTTCTGGGGACAGGTGCGGGGATACTGAAGGCGACTCAGGGGTCTCCGAGGCAGGTGATGCTTAGCGCCTGAACAGCAGAGAATGCAGGGGAAACGGCCTCACGAGCGCGATTCCCGCCCACGGCAGTCGCACCGCGAATCCTCCATGGTAAGGAGGGGGTCGACGGTTCGAGTCCGTCAGAGGGCTTAGCTAAAGTACCTGCAAATGGGCACTATCTTGGTGTCTGTTTGTTAAACATGCGGACACATTTCGGACACATCTGCGGTACGCGGGGTGGAGTGCCGGAACCCATCACCCGTTCGATCCGCCCGAACCCGACCAGAGCTACTCACCCCGAAGCGGAACTCACGCGTCGGGCGTAGGGCGCGGCTACTTCGTCCCGATGCCGATGTTGATCGGGTTGGTTAGCACAGCCTTCTCGCTGCTACCGGCGCGCTCGCGCACCAGTCGCTCCAGCGACTGCTCGATCACCACCCGCTCGTCATCGGAGATGCCCAGGTCTCCGAGGATCCCTTCCGCGATCGGGTTGCTCGACACGAGCCACTCCCAGAGCTCTCTTCCGGTCTCGAACTCCAGGCTCTCCGTGATCGTCTCCACGACGACGTCTCTCAGTCCGGCCACCTCGAGCTCCCTTCGCAGCCTCTCGGGATCCTGCAGTTGGAACGGGAGCGGAGGCGGATCCGCGGGCGGGCCGTCGAAGTCGGGGCGAACGGACTGGATAGCGGCCACGAAGAAGCCTAAGAACTCGATCTCATGTGGGTTGCCATACACGTTCATCAGCACGCGGCCGCCCGGCTTGACGACGCGCACCATCTCGCTGATCCCCTTCGGCATGTCGGGAAACAGCATGACCCCGAACTGCGATCCGGCCATGTCGAAGCTGTCGTTGTCGAGGTCGAGCGCGTGACCGTCCATGACGCGGGTCTCGATCTCCAGCCCCTCCTTGCGCGCGCGCGCCGCGAGCTGCTCGAGCATGGCCGGGGACAGGTCCGTCGCCACGACCTGTGCGCCCAGGCGCGCCGCCGGGATGCTCAGGGCGCCGTTGCCCGCCGCCACATCGAGGAATCGCATCCCTGAACGGAGCTGGGCACGGCGCAGACCTTCATTGCCCAGCCACATGTGTGTCGGGGTGACGTTCCTGTCGTAGCCCGAGGCGATCCGGTCCCAGGCGATACGCGTTTCCTCCAGCTCCTGTGCGGTCACGACCTCGTGAGTGCTCATCGTTTCCTCCTCAACTGTCGCTCGCGTCTCCTCATCGTAGGCGCTACGAGCGGCGGGCGCGGCGATCAATCGGGAGTTCTCCCGATGCCGCTAGGCCGTGCTGCATCGCGAACAGCGCGTCGCCACCGCGCGTGTCGAGACACCGATCTTGCGGTAGGCGTGCTGGACGTGTGTGTCGGCCGTCTTGACGGCGATCCCGAGTGCGTGCGCGACCTGCTTCGTCTGTAGGCCGCGCGCGAGCAGCCCCACGACCTCGGCCTCGCGATCGGTCAGACCAGCGGGCCGCTCGATTCGGGGGACGGGCCGGCCAGCGGCGGCAAGCACCGCGGCGACTGCTTCGGCGTCGAGGCGCCCCGCGCGTACCTCCTGGCCCAGCGTCTCTGAGGCTTGCTCGGGCGCCAGCGCCTGGCGGTGAGGGCGCGGCTCGGTCATGGCGTGGTAGGCGTCGGCCACGGCCAATATCCGCGGCCGGTATGAGCGCCGCGGCCGCCGCCCCGCGGTGGTAGCCCGATCCGTCGAGTCGCTCGTGGTGGGCGGTTGCGACCGGGGCGAGCCCGGCGAGGAACGGCGAGCGGCTCCACGACGTGGGACGGGTCGTGGTCCCGATCCCGGTAGCCCTGGTTGGACGAGACGCAGTCGTCCACGCCGACGCCGAACTCGCGCCTGCTTTCCGCGGAGGGGCACCTGTGTCGGCACACCACATACGTGCGCGAACTTGCGAGCCAAACTCAGCGTCGTGTTCGGACGGTCGACAGGAGAGGACCCATGGCACTCGACCGAGCTTGGGATGTCTTCGCCGCCGCACAGCATCCGCTCGCGCCGCGCTTGTCGTGTCGACTCGCAGTGATGTTGGCTGTGCAAGCAACGCTTGACGGACACAAAACGGACACATCAGAAACGACACGTGCGACGTCTCGCGGCACATCTCCAGCGTCCGGATCAGCCTAATTTGCAGGCGAAACTGCGTCGCAGATGATCGCGCGTGTACGACTACAGGAGGGGGTCGACGGTTCGAGTCCGTCAGAGGGCTTCCGCTTATCTCCTGCTCAGCGCCTGCTTTCGTTGTCTGCTCGGACGCGATTCGCGCGTTTCGACGTCCACCGGGCGTCCACGAACGTCCACCACCTCGGCACTGAGGGTGTCGAGCAGCCGAATCGCGTGCTCGCGGCCGTCGCGGGCGAGGTGGCCGTAGTGGCGGTCGATCATGGTCAGGCTGGCGCCCATGTAGCGTGAGAGCTCGAAGGTTGAGAGACCGGCACGCAGCGCGAAGGTCGCGAAGGTGTGCCTGAGATCGTAGATGCGGCGGAAGGGCTCGATCCCGGCCGCGATCTGGGCGGGCTTCCAGTTGCGGTTTCGGAAGTTGTGGAGGTCGAGGTAGCCGCGGCGCTCGGCGGGGAAGAGCAGGTCGCCAGGGCCGCCAGGCGGTAGCTGGTCGAGCGCAGCGAGCGCGCGAGCCTGGAGCGGCACGGCGCGGATGCTCGCCTCGGTCTTCGGGTGGGTGAGGCGGCCTTTGCTGAAGGAGCGGTTCACGTAGGCGACGCGGCCGGCGCGGTCGATGTCCCGATGCTCGAGCGCGACCCATTCCCCGGGTCGCATACCGGTCGCAGCGGCGAAGAGCACCATCGCTCCGAGGCGCAGGCCGAGTCGGTTAGCGAGCGCCTCGAGTTGCGCCCACGACTCGAATGGCCGTTTCTCGGTGCGCCGCCGCTGCGGGTTCTCGACGCCTTGCTTGGCGGGGTTGACTTCGAGCAGCCGCCATACAACCGCTCTGGCGAGCACCTGGCGAAGCGCCTGGGTGGCCTCGAAGCGGTAGCCGGGTGTAACGGTCATCCGCCACGCCGAGATGTCGACCGGGTCGAGCTCGTCGAGGTAGTGGTCTCCGAAGGCTCGTATCGCGCGGCTGAGTAGGAAACGCAGCTTCGCCAGCGTTACCGGCGAGACCTCGTGTTGCGCGAGGTACTCGTCGACGAACTCAGCGAGGGTGATCCTTCTCCCCACTCCGCTGTCGCGCCGGTACTTCTCCAATGCGCGTTCCAACGCCGCCCGCGCGTCCGTTTCGCTCCTGAAGCCGCCGCGTTGCACCCGTTTCGAGTCACGTCCGCCGGTCCGGAAGCGGTACGCCCAGAGCTCGCCGCCGTCGCGCGCGACGGATGCGAGCTTGAAGACCTGTCCCTGTTGGATCATGAGAGCCTCCTCTCGATAGCGACCCCCTTCCAGCCCTGACGGTGACGCATCGGCCCGCCGTCCGCGCCCGCGGGTGCCGACAGACGCGCTCGTTAGGGTCCCCGCCGATCGCGGCCATGCCCGGAAAAGACCTTCAGCACCGGCTCGATGCGGCCCTGAGCGAACTGGAGCGCCTGCGCGCCGAGAACGAGAGGCTGCGCATGCTGCTCGCGCTCGCGCAAGACACGCGAGCGATCATCGATGCCGGGAACGGTGACGCTCGCTCTCCGGCTCACCTCGATTCCGGTGCTTCCGCGGTCGAGAAGGTCGCGTTGATCCGGAGCCTCTTCCGCGGCCGCGAGGATGTCTACGCGCTGCGCTGGGAGAACACCCGCACGGGAGAGAGCGGCTACGTGCCCGCAACGGCCGGCGGCTGGACGAAGACCGGGCCGAGGACGTACCTGCCGCTGACCGACGAGGCGATCGCGCGGCATCTTCACGGACGGGAGTCGATCGGCGTCTATCCGCTGCTCGAGGACGACAGCTGCTGGTTCCTCGCGTGCGACCTCGACGGCAAGACGTGGCAGCTCGACGCGCTCGCCCTGCTCGAGGCGTGCGCAGAGCGCAAGGTGGCGGCCGCGCTCGAGCGCAGCCGCTCGGGCGAGGGCGGCCACGTCTGGATCTTCTTCTCAGCGCCTGTCCGCGCTGCCTCGGCGCGGCGGCTGGGAGCACTGCTGCTCCGGGACGCGATCGGCCGCCGAGCCGAGCTGGACCTCGCGAGCTACGACCGGCTGTTCCCGAACCAGGACTTCCTGCCCCAGAAGGGGTTCGGGAACCTGATCGCGCTGCCGCTGCAAGGCCGCTGCCGTGTCGCCGAAACGAGTGTCTTCCTCGACCCGGAGACGATGGAGCCGTGGCCAGACCAGTGGGGATTCCTGAGTTCGCTGGAGCGCGTTTCGAGCCAACGGCTCGAGCATCTTCTCGACGAGCACGACGAGGTCGCGTTCGGCCTCGAAGCGCTATCTGCGCGCTGGCGGGCACGGCATGACGAGCGCGTGCCCGAGGAAGTGCCGTGCGCGATCGCAACCGATCTCGCCATTCCGCGTGGCGCGCTGCCGCCGTCGCTGCTTTCCAAGCTCAAACACCTTGCCTCGCTGCACAACCCGCTCTTCTACGAGCGGCAGCGGCTGCGCCTCTCGACCCACCAGACGCCACGTCTGATCCGTTGCTACGAGGAAGACCTCACCCACCTCCACCTACCGCGTGGCCTGCTCGCCCAAGTCGAGGACGCGGTCGCAGCTGCAGGTAGCCGGCTTGTGACCGACGATCACCGGCCGGCACACGAACGGTTGCCGCTCGAGTTCCGCGGCGAGTTGACGCCTCAGCAACAGCAGGCGGTCGTGGCGATGCTGGCACATGACGGCGGCGTGCTCGTCGCCCCGCCCGGCGCCGGCAAGACGGTAATCGCCTGCGCGCTCATCGCGGAACGCCAGCTGCCGACGCTGATCCTCGCCCACAGCAAGCCGCTGCTCGAGCAATGGCGGACGCGGCTCCAGACGCTGCTTGGTCTCCCCTCGAAACAGATCGGGCAGCGCGGCGGCGGCAGGCGGAAACTCACCGGGATCGTCGACCTCGCAATGATCCAGAGCCTGAAGGCAGTCGACGACCTGGAAGCGTTCTTCGCCGGCTACGGGCTCGTCGTCATCGACGAATGCCACCACCTACCCGCCTTCTCGTTCGAATCAGCGGTCCGGCGCGCGCCGGTCCGCCATTTTCTCGGCCTCACCGCCACTCCCTACCGTCGCGACGGTCTGCAGGAGATCGTCGCCATGCAGTGCGGACCGATCCGCCACCAGATCGGAACGCGCGAAGGCCCGGCGGGAGAGATCGACCTCGAACTCCGTGTACGCCAGACGACGTTCGCGCCGGCCGGCGCCGCCGAGACGCCGATCCAGGAGATGTTCCGGCTGCTCGTGCAAGACCAAAGACGCAGGACGCTTGTCTGCGACGACGTGATCGACGCGCTCGCAGAGGGCCGACGCTGCTTGGTGCTCAGCCAATGGAGGGAGCACTGCGCCCTCCTGGCTGACGCGTTGCACAGCAGCGGCGTGGAACCGATCGTGCTGGAGGGCGGTCTCGGCAAGCGCGTACGCACCGCCCTCCTCGACCGGATCGAGCGCTCGGCACCGGACGAGCCGCTCGCCGTCGTCGCCACCGGCCAGTACCTCGGCGAGGGCTTCGACTGCCCCAGCTCGACACCCTCTTCCTCGCCTTTCCCGTCTCCTTCAAGGGCCGCCTCGTCCAATACACCGGCCGGCTCATGCGCGCCCACGAGAACAAGCGCAGCGTTCGCGTCTACGACTACGCCGACGTCCGCGTCCCCGTACTGCGCGCAATGCACGCCCGCCGCCTGAGCACCTACAAGACGCTGGGATTCACCAGCGGGCAGTCGCCCGCCGCCGCGCCCTCAGCGCAGCTCAGCGTTCCTATACTGGCTGCATGACCGTCACGATCGATCTTCCCGAGGATGCGCTCGCGCGGCTGCAGGCCGAGGCGACGCGACGCGGCGTCAGCATCGACCTAGTGATCGCGGAGTTGGCGGAAGCCCTTCCCGTTGAGAGCTCAGCCGCTCCGCGGACCTTCTCGTTCGTCGGCCTCGGCTCGTCAACCTCCGGCCGCTACGCCCGAGATACCGACGACCTCCTAGCCGACGGCTTCGGCCGAGACTGAGGCGTGCTCGTCGACACGAGCGTTCTGCTCGCGGCCGCCGACAATGCCGACCCCGATCACGAGGCCTGCGCCCAGGCGGTAGCGGGCGCAGGTCCGCTCATCACCACGCCGCTCGTGATTGCGGAGACCGCCTACCTGATCCGCCGGCAGCTCGGCGCCGCCGCGGAAGCAGCCTTCTTCCGCGCCGTCGCTGCAGGCGAGCTCCAAGTCGAGCCGCTCACGCCCGCGGATGGCCGCCGGATCGCCGACCTGATCGAGAGGTACGCCGACCTCGGACTGAGCGGAACCGACGCAAGCCTGATCGCCATCGCCGAGCGGCTCACGGCCACGCAGATCGCCACCCTCGACCGCCGCCACTTCGGCACCGTGCGACCGCGTCATGCCGCGGCGTTCGAACTCGTTCCCTGAACCGATCGCCGGTGAGACGCGCGTTGTCTGGTCATGCGACAGAACGCGGACACAAAACGGACACATCAGAACGACACGCGCGACGTCCCGCGACGCATGTCCACTTCCGGTAACCGACTGATTTGCAGCGGAAACGGCGCCGCGAATGTTCGTTCATGCACGCGCGTGACGTGGTAAGGAGGGGGTCGACGGTTCGAGTCCGTCAGAGGGCTCTGCGAAGTTCCTGCTAATCAGCCCCTTCCGCGTGCCGTCGCCGCGCCCTGTCGTGGCGTCGGTGTCCACCGAGCGTCCACCGTCCGTCGAGAGCCGCGTTCGCGAGAGCTCGAAACCGTGCCGTGATGCGGCTTTGCGGGTCTCAGCGCCGGCGTCCACCCAGCGTCCACGGCCCGCTCGAGCGCGAGCGCATCGAGGAGCGAGACGGCGTGCTGGTAGCTGTCGATCGCGAGGTGGCCGTAGTGGAGGTCGATCATCGCGATGCTCGTGCCCATGAACCGCGAGAGCGCGAACACCGGGACGCCGGCGCGGAGCGCGAAGGTCGCGTAGGTGTGGCGCAAGTCGTAGAGGTCACGTAACGGCTCGATCCCGACCGCTCTCTGGACGGGCTTCCAGTGGCGGCGGTTGAAGTTGCGGAAATCGAGGTAACCGCCGCGCGAGTTCGGGAACAGCAGCGGGCTCTCTTTACGCGGCCGTAGCTGCTCGAGCGCCTCGAACGCGATCGCCTGCAGCGGAACCGCACGTCTGCTCAGCCGCGTCTTCGGGTGTTTGACCCGTCCGTTCGCGTACGCCCGTCGGATCTGGACGACGCCGGCGGCGCGATCGATGTCGCCGTGTTCGAGCGCGAACAGCTCCGAGGGCCGGAGTCCGGTCGCGGTCGCGAACACGATCATCGGCCCGAACATTGGCCCGAGCCGCTCGGCGACCGACCGGATCTGCGGCCAGGAATCGAACGGCCGCTGCTCCCGGCAGCGCCGGCCGGGATTCGGCACCCCGCGCTTGGCCGGGTTCTCGTCGATCAGCTTCCATGCGACCGCCCGATTCAGCACCTGCCGCAGCGCCTGCGTCGCTTCGAAGCGATGCCCCTCCGGAACCGTCAGCCGCCACGCACAAACCTGCTCCGGCGAGAGTTCAACAAGATGCACTCCACCCAGCTCGGCCGTCGCCTTCCCGAGCAGCCAGCGAAGCTTCGCGACCGTGACCCGTTCACCCTGATGAGCCTCCAGGTACTCCGCCACCCACTCACCGAGCGTCAGCGTCGCCGAACGGCCACCGGGCACCAGCCGGGCCAGCTTGTTCTGAAGCGCCCGCTGCGCCTCCGCCCTGCTGCTGAACCCGCCCACCTGCAGTCTCGCGGACTCGCGGCCCGCGACGCGATACCGGTAAGCCCACAACGGCTCCCCCTCCGCCGACCTCGCCTTCAGCTTGAACACCTGACCCTGCTGAATCACCTCCGAACCTCCTCGATCGACAACGAGACCGAGGAATCACACCGGCGCAGCGGCCATGACCACCCCACTCACCCAGAGGGCGTCACCGGTTGAGCCCCCACGTTGGCCGGACCGCGTGATACACAGCCGACACCGACTTCGGTGCCGTGAAGGCCCCACCGGTGGCAATCCGACCGACGCGCGCGTCTGGCCAAAGCACGCTGGCGCAGGAGACGGACCTGTCGCATCGGCGAAATCGCGCGAGGTCTCAGTGGCCGGAGATCACCGTCGAAACCCGCGCCGGAGTAGCATCGACGGGGTGTCGAGTCGACTCGAAGCGGGTCGAGGTCGAACTATCGGGGCGTCTCGAGGCGGGGAGGGTCGCGCTTCCGTCCGAAACTACGATCGATCTATGTTCCTGGCCGGCGACCTTTGCGCGAATGAAGAGGGAACAAGACGACCGCCGGTCTGGCCACGCCGGAGGTCGCGGGTTCGCGGGTTCGAACGTTCGTCGGTTTGGCAGCGCGCTATGGGGAAGCCAAATTGGCTGCCTCGTCGCTGACGTCCGTGCCGGCTGCGATCCACGATCACGACGTCGGTCAGCGATCAGCCCAGGGAGTCCGTCCCTAATAGCTCCTCGTCGGGGATGGCGACGGAGGCATGGATCTGGACGGCCTTCCACTCGCCGTCTTCCCGGCGAAAGACGGCGCTCCAGCGAAAATTGATCTCGTTCCCGCCGCGCAAGGTAAGAGTCGGGCGCGTGTTCCCCCAGCCGACGTTGCCCTCACGGAAGGCAACGGGCTCGCCGGGGGAGATCTTGAGAGTGCCACCCAGCGCCTCCACCGCCCCTTTGAGGAACTCGCCCACGCGCCCACCCGCCAGCCACTCGTTCGAGTCCGTTCCGGCGAGACGCACAGCGGCCCCGCGCGAGACATGGCGGTCGAACCAACTACCGTCTCCTCTGGAGAAAGCGTCCCACCAGTCGACGATCACTTCTTCCAACTCGGGCGATCGCTCCATCCGTTCTCTCCCTCCATGCTGCTTGATCGCCGTCCAGATGCCATCGTGAAGGCGTCAAGACTCGCATATGGAGACGCGCCGAGCGCGGGGCTTCAAGACGCCTCGCGGCCATCCGACTCGGCCTGTCACGCCGGAGGTTCGAGTCCCGTCGCTTCCGTAACTCAAAGAGCCTGCAAATAGGCATGTTGGTTCGACCTCACGTAGAGAGAGGCGTTCCAAATCGCGTACAACGACATGGACCCGACGAACCAGAGTTCATCTTTCCCGTCGATTAGTTCCGGTTGCCGGCCTCGAGCTGGCGCCCCTCGATCCGCAGGTGCGCGGCGAGTTCCTCGTCGTCGGTCACGTCGTTCAGGATCGCGCAGACGATTATTCGTCCGGCAACGTCGCGGCGTCGATCAACTTGCGCGAGCGGCGACTAGCCATCGCTCCAGGCGGGCGCGCCTGGGAGAAGGCTGGCGTTGCCTCGCCGCGGTTCATGTCGTAGGCTCGTCGCACAGGGCGAAAAGGAGGACTCCATGTGGGCTCGCGTGAGCACATACAAACTTCCCGCCGATGACGTCGAGGGCGCTATCGGGCGATTCAGCCAAGCGCTCGGTGAGGTACAGGAACCCGGACTCGAGCGCGCCGAGCTGCTCGTCGACCGCTCGAGCGGTAAGGCAGTGACGGTCACTGTCTGGGACAGCGAGGAGACGCTCCTCTCGAGCGTCGAAGCTGCCAATCGGATTCGCAGCGGCGCTGCGGAAGCAGCCAGCGTGTCGATCGAAGACGTGTCGCACTACGAGATCATCGAGGGGTAAGCCGGGGTCGCGACGGTCACGGGCGCCTAGCTTGTCGTGACCAGGCTCCTCGGCTTCCTCCTTTAGCCTGGCACTGACCGGCTCGTCCGTTCCGGTGTACTCGCGGACACTGGCGCTTTCGAGGCGGTACTAGAGTGTCGTCGTGCTGAGAGGGCGCTGCGGATGCAATGCCGCAGGGTTCAAGGTGTCTGACGAGTTTATCGTCGCGTTCAACTGCCACCTGCTCGAACTGCTGTGCAATGACGGGCTCGGCCTTCTTGCCGTGGGGCGAGATCGAGCCCGAGAAGTTGAGGGTGACCGAGGGTGTGGACCCGTTGATGTTGATCGGCGACGCCGATGGCCACCACGCGAGGCGCTGCGGGAAGTGCTTCTCACTGCTGTATTGGACGGGCCACGAAGGCAAGATCCGTGTGCCGTATGGGTCATTGATCGACAAGCCGGCGCTCAAGCCGACGGCCCACATGTTCGTCGGGTCGAAGGCTCCGTGGTATGAGATCCTCGACGACCTCCCGCAGCACGACGAGGGACCCGTGGTCTTGATCGGCTGATACGGCTCGCGACCACCTCTCAGGCGTCATTCCCGAGCGCTGGCGCAGACGGGCGGTCTCGACCTTGAGGGCTAACCGACGGCTGTTCTAGGCTCGCGGCGTGGGCATGTCTGAGTACGTGCGACGTCTGAGGGAGAAGGTCGGCCACGACCTGCTCTTCTGGCCTTCTGCTGCCGTCCTGGTCAGAGACCGGGACGGGAAGATCTTGCTCGTTCAGCATGTCGAGGGCCACTGGATGCTTCCGGCCGGGGCTGTCGATCCGGGAGAGACGCCCGCAGAGGCGGCGCGACGCGAGGCGCGTGAAGAGGCGTCGGTCCAACTCGAGCTCGTCCGCGTTGCTGGTGTCTTCGGCGGCGATCCCCACTTCCGCATGACATACGCGAACGGCGACGAGGTTGCATGGGTTACGACCTTGTTCGAGGCGAACATCGTCGACGGCGCCCCGGCCCCGGGGGACGACGAGATCGCCGACGTCCGGTGGGTCACGATTGCCGAGGCATTCGAGCTCGGGATTTCGCCTTCCACGCGCCACATGCTCGAGCGCTTGCAAGAGGGCGTCATGTTCGACCCCTAGCCGAGTGCTCGAGAGGACACCTATTCATCCCCCGGCTCAGGGAACATTCCCGAACGCTCGCACAGACAAGCGTCGCTCTCCACGCTCCAACGGGCAGCGAAGCAGGGCTACTTACCCGTACCGGAAGTCGCCACGGCGATCTGCGTCGGGGGTCGCGACGAGCTGATCGCCCCGATGATGCGGGGATGTCCATCGACGAGCGGCATCGCATGA
>JBBDRM010000065.1 GCA_040905475.1 Actinomycetota bacterium | reverse complement strand
CGGCGTCTACATCTGCGACGAGTGCATCGACCTCTGCAACGAGATCATCGAAGAAGAGCTTTCGGAAACGACCGAGCTCAAGCTCGAAGAGCTTCCGAAGCCCAAGGACATCTACGACTTCCTGAACGACTACGTGATCGGTCAGGAGATGGCGAAGAAGATCCTCTCGGTCGCCGTCTACAACCACTACAAGCGGATCCAGGTCGGGGCGTACCACGAGTCCGAGGTCGAGCTGCAGAAGTCCAACATCCTGCTGCTCGGCCCGACCGGCTGCGGCAAGACCCTGCTCGCGCAGACGTTGGCGCGCATGCTCAACGTTCCGTTCGCGATCGCCGATGCCACGGCGCTGACCGAGGCCGGCTACGTCGGTGAAGACGTCGAGAACATCCTCCTGAAGCTGATCCAGGCGGCCGACTACGACGTCAAGAAGGCCGAGACCGGCATCATCTACATCGACGAGGTCGACAAGATCGCGCGCAAGTCCGAGAACCCGTCGATAACCCGCGACGTTTCGGGCGAGGGCGTGCAGCAGGCATTGCTCAAGATCCTCGAGGGCACGACCGCGAGCGTGCCCCCGCAGGGCGGCCGCAAGCACCCGCACCAGGAGTTCATCCAGATCGACACGACCAACATCCTGTTCATCTGCGGCGGAGCGTTCGCGGGGCTCGAGAAGCTGATCGAGGACCGGATCGGCCGCAAGGGCGTCGGGTTCGGCGCCGATATCCGCCGCGCCGACGAGAAGGCCCTCGGCGAGATCCTCTCGCACGTGATGCCCGAGGATCTGCTGAAGTTCGGGCTGATCCCCGAGTTCGTCGGACGGCTCCCGGTCGTGTCGTTCGTGCATAACCTCGACACCGATGCGCTCGTGCGCATCCTGACCGAGCCGAAGAACGCGCTGTCCAAGCAGTACCGCAAGTTCTTCGAGTTCGACGGCGTGGCGCTCGAGTTCGAAGAGGAAGCGCTCATGGCGATCTCGGACGAAGCGATGAAGCGGGGGACCGGCGCGCGCGGGCTTCGGGCGATCATGGAAGAGGTGCTCCTCGGCGTGATGTATGAGCTTCCGTCGCGCAAGGACGTCTCGAAGTGCATGATCACGCGCGAGACGGTCCTGTCGCGGACGGTGCCGACGCTGGTTCTCAAGGCCGGCGAGGATGCCCCGGCGCCGACGAAGGTCCGCCGCGAACGCTCGGCCTAGACGGCCCTCAGTTCCGAACCGCGAACAATCGCCACTCGCCGGGCACGCCCTTCAGCGAGTGTTCACCGCGGTCGTCGAAGTTGAGCCCCGACCCCACGACCAGATCCTTCACCGTGCTCGACACGAGCACCTCGCCGGGCTCGGCCAGTGAGACCACCCGCGCGCCGATGTGCACCGCGATCCCGCCGACGTCTTCCCCCATCAGCTCGCACTCTCCGGTGTGCAGTCCCGAGCGCACGTCGATCCCCAGCGAACGGGAGCCCTCTTGGATCGCCGACGCGCACCGGATCGCGCGTGCAGGCCCGTCGAACGTGGCGAAGAGGCCGTCGCCGAGCATCTGCACCTCGCGTCCGCGGTGGATGCCGAGCTGGCGCCGGGATAGGTCGCGATGCCGCTCGAGGAAGTTCCGCCACCTGGCGTCGCCCCATTCGGCCGCGAGCCGCGTGGATTCGACGATGTCGGTGAACATCACGGTGGCGAGCACCCGGTCGTGGCTGGGGGCAGGGCGGACGCCGGTCATGAATTCCTCCATCTCGGCGAGGATCGCCTCCTGGTCGCCGAACCAGGAAACGTCGGCGCCGGGCAGCTCGACGTACCGAGCGCGGGGGATGTTCTCCGCGAGGTAGCGACCGAACTCGACCTTGTAGAAGTGCGCATCGCGCTCGTGCATGACGAGCGTCGGCACGCTGATCGACGGGAGCACATATCGGATGTCGACGTGGCGGAGCATGTCGACCATCGCCGCCGCCGCGCCCGGACTGGCGCTCGAGCGGCAATAGCGCGCGAATTCCTCGCGCAAAACCTCGTCTTGCGCAAGGCCCGGAGCGACGAGGCTCAACATCTGGCCGTTGATCCACAAGCGGCGGATCAGCTCGGGGGTCTGTTCGAGCAGGGATGCCGGCACGCCCCACGGGTAGTCCGGCGCCTGCTGAACCTTGGCGTAGCAATGCTCCAACAAGAGCGCCGCGGTTCGCTCCGGGTACGTCGCGGCGAACAGCATCGCCATCACGCCGCCGTCGGCTACCCCGTAGATGGCCGTTCGTTTCGATCCGAGGTCGTCCAGGACCGCTCGAACGTCGTCCATCCAATCCTCGAGCGACGGGAGGTTGTGCAGGGGAACCGGGTCGGAGAGACCGACACCGCGCTTATCGAAGGTTATGACCCGCGCGAAGGACCCCAGCCGGCGGAGGAATTTCGCCATCCGGGGGACCTCCCACCGGCCCTCGACGTTCGACTGCCATGAGCCGCACACGAGGAGGTCCATCGGACCGTCGCCGAAGACTTGGTAGGCGATGTGGTAATCGCCGCTCCTCGCGAACCTCGTCCGGGGAACATCCATGCCCGAAATGTCGCCGACGGCGGACCGAGCGTCAAACGCGAGGCTGGCGCGCTCGCATCGAGAAGGTATGGGGGATCGCTCATGCTTCGCACGCTGCTCCTCAACCGGCCCCCGCATGGTTCTCCTCGATGCTAGACTCGGTTCGCTATGGCGCTCGTAGTAGTAGTCGTCCCGCCCCGGAGGGCGTAGGCGACCGCGCCTGTTAGCCTTCCGGGACCCTACGAGGGTCCCGTTTCCGTTTCCAGGGGGCATTGGTGAGCCAAGAGCTACCGAAGGCGTACGACCCGCACAGCGTCGAAGAGCGCATCTACGACGAGTGGGAGCGCTCGGGGCTGTTCGCGCCGGCCGGCGACGGCGAGCCGTTCTCGATCGTGCTGCCGCCGCCGAACGTCACCGGGATCCTCCACATGGGTCACGCGCTCGACCACTCGATCCAGGACGCCATCGTGCGCCGCAAACGGATGCAGGGCTACCGCGTCCTGTGGCTTCCCGGCACCGACCACGCCGGGATCGCGACCCAGAACGTGGTCGAACGCGAGCTCGCCAAGGAGGGGAAGACGCGGCACGACCTCGGCCGTGAGGAGTTCGTCCGGCGGGTGTGGTGCTGGCGGGAAGAGTCCGGCGGCACGATCACCAAGCAGATGCGCCGGCTCGGTGAGTCGGTGGACTGGTCGTGCGAGCGTTTCACGATGGACCCCAACCTCTCGCGAGCGGTCCGGAAAGTGTTCGTCGACCTCTACGACGAGGGCCTGATCTATCGAGGGAACAGGATCATCAATTGGTGCCCGCGTTGCCAGACCGCTCTCTCCGACATCGAGGTCGAGCACGAGGACGTCGAAGGCGAACTCATCCACATCAACTATCCGCTCTCGGACCGCAGCGGGCACATCACGGTGGCGACGACCCGGGTCGAGACGATGCTGGGGGACACCGGAGTAGCGGTGAGTCCGGCCGACGGCCGGTACAAGCACCTGGTCGGGAAGACCGCCGTCCTTCCGATCCTCGATCGTGAGCTTCCGATCGTCGCGGATGCGGCGGTCGACCCGGCGTTCGGCTCGGGCGCGGTGAAGGTCACGCCCGCACACGATGCGACCGACTTCGAGATCGCTCAGCGCACCGGTCTCCCACCGATCAACATCCTCAACTCCGACGTGACGATCAACGCGAACGGCGGGAGATTCGAGGGGATGGATCGTTACGCAGCGCGACGGGCCGTCCTCGAGGAGCTCCGCGCGCTCGGCGCGATCGAGAAGGAAGAGCGTCCGTACGTGCATGCCGTGGGGCACTGCCAGCGTTGCAAGACCGAGGTCGAGCCGTGGCTTTCGGAGCAATGGTTCGTGCGCGTGGAGCCACTGGCGACGCCGGCGATCGAAGCCGTGCGTGACGGCCGCACGCGATTCGTGCCCAAGCGCTACGAACGGAACTACCTCGTGTGGATGGAGAATCTCAGGGACTGGTGCATCTCGCGCCAGCTGTGGTGGGGACACCGCATCCCCGTGTACACGTGTGCGAACGGCCATGAGTTCGCGGCGCTCGACGACCCGAACGTCTGCAGGCGATGCGACTCGGCGGAGCTCACGCAGGATCCCGACGTTCTCGACACGTGGTTCTCGAGCGCGCTGTGGCCGTTCTCCACGCTCGGCTGGCCCGACGAGACCGAGGATCTCAAGACGTACTATCCAACCTCGGTGCTCGTGACCGGCTACGACATCATCACGTTCTGGGTTTCCCGCATGATGATGATGGGCATCCGGTTCATGGGCGAGGTTCCGTTCCGCGACGTCCACATCCACGGGATGGTGCGGGACTTCCGCGGCAAGAAGATGTCGAAGTCGTCGGGCAACACCATGGACCCCCTCGAATTGATCGACCGCTACGGCGCCGACGCGCTCCGGATGACACTGCTGCGCTCGGCGACGCTCGGCTCGGACGTGCCGGTGGCGGAGAAATGGATCGAGGGTGACCGCAACTTCGCGAACAAGCTGTGGAACATCTCGCGGTTCGTGCTGATGAACCTCGCCGGCACAGGTGCGCCGGAAGCGCGAGCGTTGCGCGCGACGGACATGTACTGGAGCCGGGCCGACCGGTGGATCCTCTCACGGCTCGACGCCACCGTGGCCGCCGCGGACGAGGCGATGGAGGGGTACGACCTCGCCAAGGCGGCGCAGTTGCTCCGGCAATTCACCTGGAGCGAGTTCGCCGACTGGTACGTCGAGTGGTCGAAGGGAGCCCTGCAAGGCGGGGGATCGGAGGCCAAGGACGCCACCAGGGCCGTGCTCGCGCACGTGCTCGAAACCATCTTGAGGCTCCTGCATCCGTTCATGCCGTTCATCACCGAGGAGCTGTACCGAGCGCTCACCGGCGAGACCACCGTCATGACGGCGCCCTGGCCGCAGCCGGATCCGAGCCTGCAGGATCGCGACGCCGAGACCGAGATGGAGTTCGTGATGGGCGTGGTGAGCGCGCTTCGCCGGTTCCGCGCCGACCACACGATCCCGCACTCCGCCCGACCCGACGCTCACGCCGAGATCGAGGACTCCGGGCTCGCCTCGATCCTGGATTCGGAGATCGATCGCGTCCGCGCGCTTGCGGGTTGGGGCGAGTTCGCCGTCGGTTCGACGAACGGACACGGCGGAGCCCACGCGCGCCTGGTCGTGCCCGGCGCCGTGATCCACGTGCCGCTCGCAGGGTTGCTCGACCTCGACGCCGAGCGTGCTCGCCTCGTCAAAGAGATCGCCACCCTCGAGAAGGACGCCGAAGGTGTGCGCCGCAAGCTCGAGAACCGAGAGTTCGTTTCGAAGGCTCCGGAGGAAGTCGTCGAGCAGCAGCGCGAGCGGCTCGCCGAGACGGAGCGATCCGCCGAGCGGCTCCGCGAAGCGCTGCGTGACCTCGAGGGCTGAGCCGTGAACTACGCTGAAGCGCTCCGCGCGCTCGACGAGCGCATCCCGACGCGGATGGTGCCCGACCTCGATCGGATGCGCGCGCTGTCGGAGTTGCTCGATCATCCGCAGCGCACGTATCCCTCGATCCATATCACCGGCACCAACGGCAAGACGACGACGGCGTGGGTCGCGACCGAGCTGCTGCGCGGCGCCGGCCTCAAGGTTGGAACGTTCACCTCACCGCACCTCCATGACGTGCGCGAGCGGATGACCTTCGACGGCGCGCCGATCTCCGAAGAAGAGTTCGCGCAGACCTACACGTACCTGGAGCCGTTCCTCGCGCAGGTCGACGCGCTCGGCGAACGGGTCACCTACTTCGAAACGCTCACGATGCTGGCGCAAGAGTGGTTCGCCGAGCGGGCGGTCGATGTCGGCGTCTTTGAGGTCGGCATGGGAGGGGAGTGGGATGCGACGAACCTGATCGACGGCCGCGTCGCGGTCGTCACCGAGGTGTCGCTCGATCATCCCGAGCTCGGAAATACGCCGGTCGAGATCGCGCGCGAGAAGGCCGGGATCATCAAGCAGGCGGCGATCTGCGTCACCGGGGAGCGCTCGGCGGACGTGCGCGCGGTCATCGAGGAGCGCTGTCGCGAGATGGGCGCCATCCTGCGGGTGGACGGAACCGACTTCGCTCTCTACGGCCGCGACAACGCCGTCGGGGGACAGGCGCTGGACATCAGCATCGCCGGCGGCACCTACGAGCAGGTGTTCGTTCCGCTCTACGGGGAGCGGATGGCGACCGACGTGCTTCTCGGGCTCGCCGCGGTTTCGGCGTTCCTCGGCGACCGGCCGCTCGAGCAGGAGCTGGTTCGCAGCGCGCTGGCGGGCATGCGCTCCCCGGGCCGCATCGAGGTTCTTCGCCGCCGGCCGTTGCTGATCGTGGACGGGGCGCACAATCCCGCCGCCGCCCTCGAGCTCGCCAACACGGTCCAGGATTCGTTCGCGTGTGACCGCCTCCTGCTTGTGATCGGGATGCTCGACGACAAGGACGTGGCCGGCGTGGTCGACGAGATCGTTCCGATCGCCGACGTCGTGATCGTAACGACTGCACCCTCGCCGCGCGCGGCGCCGGCGGAGCGGATCGCGAAAGAGGCGGCGCGACTGGATGCGGAGTTGCGGATCGTCTCAACCGTCGAGGGGGCGGTCGCCCAAGCCGTCGAGCTGGCCGAGGAAGGCGATCTGATCCTCGTCACCGGGTCGTTCACGGTGGCGGCCGAGGCGCGAGCGATGGTGCTCGGGCTCGACTAGCCGGCCCCTATACTGTGCGCGTCTCGGACGAGGCGCTCCGAACGAAACGGAGGAGATCCTGATGGCCACCGAGCGAACGCTCGTCCTTGTGAAACCCGATGGGGTGCGCCGCCGGTTGGTCGGCGAGGTGATCCGCCGCCTGGAAGCGAAAGGTCTCTCGATCGTCGCGATGCGGATGCTGACGATGGATTCCGACATGGCCGGCGAGCATTATGGTGAGCATCGTGAGAAGCCGTTCTTCAAGGACCTGGTGTCGTTCATCACCGGCGGGCCGCTGGTCGCGATGGCCGTCGAAGGGGACGAGGCCGTGCCGGTCGTGCGCACGCTGATGGGCGCTACCGATCCGAAGAAAGCCGCGCTCGGCACGATCCGCGGCGACCTCGCGATCGAGATGACCGAGAACATCGTGCACGGATCCGACTCGCCGGAGTCGGCCAAGCGCGAGCTCGGGCTCTTCTTCCCAGACCTCGGGTGACCGTGGGTCCGCGGCCCGTCCGGGTCGCGGAACGTCCGCCGACCGATCGTCCCCGCGAACGCCTGGCGGCGCTCGGCCCGTCGGCGCTTTCCGACGCCGAGCTCCTGGCGTTGCTCCTACGAACCGGCACCGCGCGCGAGGACGTGCTCGCGTTCGCTTCGCGGGTTCTCGTCGCGCTCGGCGGGCTCGGCGCGATCCCCCGGATGCACGCGAGCGAGCTGGTCGCGATCCCCGGCATCGGACCCGCGACGGCGGCAGAGATCGTGGCGGCTCTGGAGCTCGGCCGCCGGGCCGCGCAGCGTCTGGCCGCCGACCGTCCGCAGATCATGCGACCCGCCGACGCCGCGGCGCTCCTCGGTCCTCGGATGGCGCACCTCGAGCAGGAGCGTTGCGTCGCGTTGCTGCTCGACCGCAAGCATCGGCTCCTGCGCGAGGTGGTGGTTGGGATCGGCGGCATCGCGCACGCGCCGATGGAGCCGCGCGAGGTGTTCGCAGCGGCGCTCCGAGAGCCGGGCGTCGCCGCGGTCTTGGTGGCACACAACCATCCGTCCGGGGAAGCGACCCCCTCGACCGAGGATCGCGCGGTCACCCGGCGACTCGCCGACGGCGCGGCTCTTCTCGGCTTGGAGTTCCTCGATCACGTCATCATCGCGTCCGGCGGCTGGTCGAGCATCCGCGGCGAGCGATAGATCGGAGCTAGTAGCTGCCGATCGCGCCGGGGTCCTTGCCGCCGTGGCCGGGGTCGAGTGCGACGAAGATCGGCGGCGTTCGCACGGACAGCCGCGCGGGCGCCGACTCGAGAGCCACATCGGTGACGCGGTTCGCTGCTGCGATCTCGTAGTTGTAGAGCTGACCCGGCGCGGCCCACACGTCGGTGAACGCGAGGCGTCCGGCGCTCAGCAGATCGGAGCCGACCGTTCCGATCAACGTTCCGTCGCGATAGATGTGGTACGCGGTCGCGAGCGACGTCGTCTCCCACGACAGCGAAACGGTCCGCGAGTTGACCGCTGCACCCGCCACCGCGGTTGGGGAGGGCAGAGCCTCCACCGTCACGCGTGTCGGTGTGATCATCGAGGGGAGCGGCTTGGCGGTCAGCGTCCGCTGGTACGCGAGGATCCCATTCGCGATCGCGTCGGCGAGCTTCTGCCGGAACGACGCTTTCGCGAGCAGCCTCGCCTCGCGGGGGTTCGACACGTAGGCCCCCTCCACGATCACGGCCGGCATCTTGGTGTTACGGAGCACGTAGTAGTAGTCGCCGTGATCGCCCTTCCGGGCGTGCAGCGTCGAGCGAAGGCCGGGGCTCTGCGCGAGTTCCCTTCGGATCGCCAGGCCGAGCACCTTGGAAGCCCCGCCGCGGATCTGGTGGTAGACCTCGCTGCCTCCGGCCGACCGGCTCCGCGAGGCGTTGTTGTGGATCGACACGAAAACGTCCACCCGGCGGGCGTTGGCGATCGCCGTCCGGGACCCGAGCGACATCGTCCGGTCGGTGGTGCGGGTCATGACGACGGGGATCCCGGCCGCAGCGAGGCGCGTCTGAACCCGGCGGGCGATGTCGAGGTTTATCTGCTTTTCGCGGACGCGGTGGGCGGCATCGGCGGGAGATCCGGCCGCCAGAGCGACGGCGAACGCGATGAGCGCCAGCGCGACGGCGCCGGGCGCCCGGCGGGCGGAGAGACGTTGCGACGCCATCATCGTCCTCAGCAGTAGGGCGGACGGGGCAGTCTCGTCCATGAGCAGGCTTTTTGTCCACCTCGGACCCGATGATAGGATTGCGCCCGACCGTCGCCGGGTCGGTCGCGAACGGATCGCTGTCGACAACCGGACTCGCTATGCGCGCGAATACGTTCACACTTCTCGGTCGCGATATGGCGATCGACCTCGGCACCGCGAACACGCTCGTCTACGTTCGCGGACGGGGGATCGTGCTCAACGAACCGTCCGTCGTCGCGATCAACACCAAGACGGGCGCGATCCTGGCCGTCGGCACCGAGGCCAAGCGCATGATCGGCCGGACGCCGGCGCACATCGTGGCCGTCCGCCCGCTCCGCGACGGGGTCATCGCCGATTTCGACGTCACGGAGAAGATGCTGCGCTATTTCATCCAGAAGGTGCACCGTCGCCGCTGGCTCGCCAAGCCGCGGGTGGTCCTCTGTGTGCCGAGCGGCATCACCGGGGTCGAGCAGCGAGCGGTCGAGGAGGCTACGATCGCTGCCGGAGCACGGAACGCGTACATCATCGAGGAGCCGATGGCGGCCGCGATCGGCGCGGGGCTCCCCATCCACGAGCCGACCGGCAACATGGTGGTGGACATCGGAGGTGGTACCACCGAGGTGGCCGTGATCTCGCTGGGCGGGATCGTGACCTCGATGTCGATCCGGATCGGCGGTGACGAGCTCGACGAGGCGATCATCCAGTTCATCAAGAAGGAATACTCGATGCTGCTCGGCGAGCGAACCTCCGAGGAGATGAAGATGGCGATCGGGTCCGCGTTCCCGATGCCGGACGAGCCGCACGCCGAGATCAGAGGGCGAGATCTCGTCACCGGCCTGCCGAAGACGATCATCGTCGCCGCGGAGGAGATCCGTCGGGCTATCGAGGAACCGGTGAATCAGATCGTGGACGCCGTGAAGAACACGCTCGACAAGACTCCGCCGGAACTCGCCTCCGACATCATGGACGGTGGCATCGTGCTCTGTGGCGGAGGTGCGTTGCTGAAGGGTTTGGATGAGCGGCTCAAGCACGAGACCGGTATGCCGGTCCACATCACCGACTCGCCGCTGACCTGTGTCGCGGTCGGCTCGGGCCGCTGCTTGGAGGAGTTCGAGGCGCTCAAACGGGTGCTGATCTCTTCATCCAGACACTAGAAGACGTTGTAGCGACGTCGGTCGTGCGCGGGCCGCGCTGACCGGCGGGAAGGAGGTTTTGGGGACGCCGTTCCCCGCCCGGGCTCGCGCGCCGCGCGGCTCGGGGGATGCGGCACCCTGCCGATGATGAGGATCTTCGACCGCACCCGCCGAGCGCGGCTGCTCGTCGTGCTGCTCTTGACCGCCGCATTAGTGCTGGTCACCATCGATTTCCGGTCCAAAGGGGACGGCCCACTGGACGTGGTCGGCCGGGGGATCATGACGGTCGTTGGGCCACTCCAGGACGGCCTCTCCCGCCTGGTGCGCCCGATCGGCGACTTCTTCTCGGGCTTCACCCAGGTCGGCACCCTGAAGGAGCAGATCCGCCAACTGCAAGAGCAGAACGCTCAGCTCCGGCAGCGCGAGCGCCAGGTCACCGACATCGCCCGCGAGAACGAGCAGCTGCGCAAGCTGCTCGGTCTGTCCGACCGGCTCAATCTCAAAACGGTGACCGCACGTGTCACCGGCGTCGGTCCATCCAACTTCGAGCACACCGTGTTCATCGACCGCGGCACGGCCAACGGCGTCCGCAAGGACATGCCGGTCGTCGCCGGTGCCGGGCTGGTCGGCCGCGTCGTGCAGGTGTCGCAGCGAACCGCGCGCGTTCTGCTGCTCGTCGACCCGTCGAGCGCCGTCGCGTCACGACTCGCATCGAACGGCGAGACCGGCGTCGCCGAGGGCACCGGAGGGGACGAGCTGCGCTTCGATCTGTTCGATGCCGAGGCCGCCGTGACGATCGGGGACGAGGTCGTCACCAGCGGCTACGAAGGTGGCGTCTACCCGCCCGGGATCCCGATCGGGACCGTCACGCGCATCCAGCCGCGAGGGAACGCGCTCGCTCGTCGCGCGTTCGTGACGACGTTCGTCGACTTCTCGAGCCTGGACTTCCTGCTGATCGTCGTCGGGCAGGAGGCCGCCAAGTGATCTGGAAGCGGACGCTGCTCCTTTCGGTATTGCTCCTCACCGGGCTCTTGCTCGAGACGTCCGTGCTCGGCGAGGCCACACTGCTCGGCGCCAAGCCGCCGCTTCTGCTGCTTTTCACCGTGGCCCTCGCGCTCGGCGAAGGCCCGGCGCTCGCCGCCGGGTTCGGGTTCGCCGGAGGATTGCTGACCGATCTGATGACGGGTTTGCCGGCAGGCCTGACCGCGCTCGCATACACGGTCGTCGGGTACGCCGTCGGAGCGATCCGCGCTCAGTTGCAGGCTCCGTCGACCTGGCTGCCGGTCACGATGGAGTTCGCCGCGACGCTCGGCGGCCTGATGCTTTACGGCGCCGTCGCGCTCCTTCTCGGTCAGGAGGCCGTCGGCGGCCGCACGCTCCTCGTCACCGCGGTCTTCGGCGCTTGCTACAACGCCTTGCTCACCCCGTTCCTTTATCCGCTCGTCCGCGCGCTTGCCGCGCGGCTCCGGCCGGCGAGGGTCCTCCGATGATCTCCGGCGACGAACGGGTTCGGTTCCGCGCGGCGATCCTCGGGATCGTTGTGCTCGCGATGATGAGCGTCCTGGTATCGCGGTTGTGGTTCCTCCAGGTCCTGACCGGCGAGCAGTACGCGGAGGCGGCGGTCAACAACTCCGTTCGTCTCGTGTGGCTCGAGGCGCCGCGCGGCCGGATCCTCGATCGCAACGGCGTCGAGTTGGTGAAGGACCGTCCCTCACTCGCCGTGGGGTTGCGGCGCGACGACCTCCGCGACCCGAAGCTGCGCAGCCTCGTCGTCGGCCGGCTGGCGAAGCTTCTCAAGATCAAGGCGAAGGACATCAACGCGCGCCTGAACGACAAGCGCGTGTCTCCTTACCGTCCGGCGATCATCGCCACCGACGTTGCCGAGCCGGTGATCTTCGAGATCCGCGAACACGCCGAGCGTTACCCGGGCGCCGAGACGCTCGTCCTGCCGGTCCGGGCCTACCCCAAAGGCAACCTCGCCGCGCACGTCCTCGGGTACGTCGGCGAGACGACCGAGTCGGAGCTGGATCGACTCCGCGACAAGGGATACCGGCTCGGCGACTCGATCGGGCGCACCGGCGTCGAGCGGACCTACGAGGATTGGCTCCGGGGACAGCCCGGCATCGACAAGCTCGAGGTGAACTCGAGCGGGATCGTGCTGCGATCGCTCGGCGCTCAAGAAGCGGTGCCCGGACACGACGTGATGCTGTCCCTCGACGCCGAGGTGCAGGAGGTCGCCGAGGAGGCGCTCTATCTCGGGATCCAGCGCGCCCGCGGCCGAACCTTCGCCGAAACGGGCGAGAGCTTCCTGGCACCGGCCGGCGGGGTTGTCGTGCTCGACGCGCAGACGGGTGAAGTCGTTGCGATGGCGAGCTACCCGACGTTCGACCCTCGCCGGTTCGTCGGGGGCGTCTCGTCCGACTACTTCGCCGCGCTGAACGACCCGAAGAACAGCTTCCCGCTGCTGAACCGCGCGATGCAGTCCGCGTATCCGCCCGGGTCGACGTTCAAGCCTTTCATGGCGGCTGCGGCGCTCGAGTCGGGGGTGATGTCGCCGAGCTCGACACTGCCGTGCACCTCGTCGTTCGAGTTCGGCAACCGCGTGTTCAACAACTGGACGGGAGGGAGCGGCAATATCTCGCTGGCCCAGGCGCTCGTCGTGTCCTGCGACACCGTCTTCTACCGGCTGGCCGCCAACTGGTGGGGCAAGGAACGCGCCAACGAGCTCGCCGGCAAGAAGGTCTACGAGGTCATGCAGGATTGGACGCGCCGCTTCGGGCTGGGCGCCGTGACCAAGATCGACCTCCCGAATGAGGAGGACGGTCGCGTCCCGGGTCGCGACTACCGCCGGCAGATCTACGACCTCAACAAGGTGCGGTGGTGCGACCGGTTCAACAAGACCGGGGACGTCGTGTACGAGGACCTCTGCGAGCGGGGCTACCTATGGCGAGGCGGTGACGCCGTCAACATGTCGATCGGCCAGGGCGACGTCATCGCCACGCCGCTCCAGATGGCGGTCGGATACGCCGCGATCGCCAACGGCGGCAAGGTGCTGCGCCCGCACGTGGGCTTAACCGTGAAGGCCGCCGACGGCACTGTGGAAGAAGAGATCAAGCCACAAGTCCTCTCGCGCGTGAAGATCGACGCGGACAACTTGAACTACATCCAGCGCGCGCTCGAGCAGGTCACGTTGCGGGGGACCGCGGTGTTCCCGTTCCGCGGCTGGCCGCTCGATGAGATCTCGGTCGCCGCGAAGACGGGATCCGCCGAGATCGCCGGCAAGCAGCCGTTCTCATGGTTCGCGGCGTATGCGCCGGCGAACAAGCCGCGCTACGTCGTGGTCTCGGTCGTCGAGCAAGCGGGATTCGGTAGCCAGGTGTCCGGGCCGGTCGTGCGCCGGATCATGGACAAACTCTTCGATCTGCCGCTCACACCGGTCGTATTCGGAGTGAGGAGCGACTGATGGCGTTCGAGGGCACGGTCGGCCGCGTCGAGCGTATCGGGCGCGAACGACTCATCCCCGCGCGCTGGTCGGAGAAGGCGCCGTTCCGCCACCTGGATCCGACGCTGATCGTATTCGCGCTTCTGCTCTCCGGCTTCGGCGCGCTCATGGTGTACTCGGCGACCTTCGCGCAGCTCGAGGCGGAGAGCCGGTCACCTCGCTTCTACCTCAACCGGCAACTGCTCTTCGGCTCCGTCGGCGTCATCGGTATGACGATGCTGGCCCTGTTCGGTTACCGCAAGCTCAAGGCCTGGGCGTGGCTGGCGTGGCTCGTCCCGGTGATCCTGCTCGCGGTCGTGCTGAGCCCCCTCGGAACGACCGTCGCCGGCGCGCAGCGGTGGATCGCGATCGGCGTCTTCCAGATCCAGCCATCGGAGCTGGCGAAGCTCGCGTCGATCATCGCGATCGCTGCAGTCCTCGCCGAACGCAAGGGCGCCCCGATGCTTCCCGACGTCCTCAAGTGTCTCGTCCTCGTCGCCGTCCCGGCGATCTTCATCTACCTACAGCCCGACCTCGGAACGCTGCTGGTCTTGCTGGCGATCCTCGGCGGGATGCTGCTGGTTGCGGGGACCAGGATGCGTCTCCTGCTCATCATGGTCCTTCTCGCCACGGTCGCGTTCTGGGGTATCCTTCATACGGGCCTGCTGAAGGACTACCAGGTCGCGCGCCTCACGGCGTTCCTCGATCCAACCAGCGATCCCGATCGCACAGGGTACAACCTGGCGCAAGCGAAGATCGCCATCGGGTCCGGAGAATTCACCGGCAAAGGACTCTTCAGCGGAAGCCAGACCAATCTCAAGTTCGTACCCGAGCAGCACACCGACTTCATCTTCACCGTCATCGGCGAGGAACTCGGCTTCGCCGGCACCGGAGCTTTCTTGCTCCTGTTCGCGATGTTCCTCTGGCGAGGAGTGCGCATCTCGATGATGGCGAAGGACACGTTCGGCTCCTTACTGGCGGCCGGCATCGTGTCGATGTTCGCATTCCAAGGGTTCGTGAACATGGGAATGACGATGGGCATCTCGCCCATCACCGGGATCCCGTTGCCGTTCGTTTCGTACGGCGGCTCGTCGCTGATCGCATCTTTCTTGGCCACCGGGATCCTGCTCAACATCCATATGCGCCGCCTTTAGAGCGGCGAGAGAGGAGCACCACAGTGAACGAAGAAGGCGAGACGACCGGCGGCGCAGCCCCGGCCGGCGACGCGACCCCTCCCACGCGGAGGGGCGCGGACGCGGCGGGCGCGGGCGCTGCAGGAGCGTCCGGCGGTCCGGCCGAAGCCGGGGGTCCGGCGCCGGCCGGTGCAACGAACGCAGAGGGGAGCGGCGAAGGCGGCCCAACCGCGACAACCGGGGACGGGTCACCTCGTCCCAAGCGGCGACGCGGTCGGCGTGGAGGGAGGCGGCACAAGAAGAGGCCCGCGACTGCGGGCGGAGCCTCCAAGGAAGGCGACGACGCGTCGGATGAAGCCGAGGGCGGCGAAACGGCGCCCGCTGCGAAGCCGGGCGGCTCTCCGTCGCCGCCTCGTCCACGGCGAACCCAGCCGGCTCGGCCGCGCGGTACACCATCCGGGGGCCGCAGGCCTTCGACGCCGCGCGCGAAGCCTCCTGCGGCGGGAGCGGAAGCGGCCGACGGCAACACTGCGGCGATGAGCGCGGACGCAAGCGCGCCGGACGGCGACGGCGCGGCGACGGATCCCGCTGCCGACCAGAGCACCAACGCGGCCGTCGAAGGAACCACGGCGGCCGCCCGCAAGCGCCGCCGCCGGCGAGGCGGTCGTGGGCGCGGAGGACGCGGGAGTACTCGTCCCGCCGGAACCGCGCAAACCCCGGAAGGCGAAACGGCCGACACGGGAGACGAGGAAGGGACGGCCACCGAGCCTCAGCCGCAGCGTCAGCCCAAGCCGAGAGCGCCCCGGCAGCGACGGCCCGCAGCAGCGGACGCTCCGCAGGCCGGCGACGAGCCGGCAGAGGGTGGAGACCCGGCGACTCCGGCGCCCGCGAAGGCCGGCGGACGCGGTCGGACCGGTGCGCCCAAGGCCGACGCCTCGAAGGGCGGTTCAACTCGCCTCGATGCTCGCGCACAACGTTCCCGTCAGAGGCCGCGGCGGCCTCCACGCCGTCTCACGGGCGAGGAGGCCAAGCAGCTCCGCGGCTCCGACAAGGTCATGGTCATCCACGAGCACGGCGAGCGCATCCAGATCGCGGTGCTCGAAGGCCGGACACTGATCGAGCATTACGTCGCACACGGCGGCGGCCGCTCGATCGCCGGCAACGTTTACCTCGGCCGCGTGCAGAACGTGCTCGCCGGGATGGAGGCGGCGTTCGTCGACATCGGTAAGGGGCGGAACGCGGTGCTGTACGCGGGCGAGGTCAACTATTCGGCCGAGGATCTGGAAGGCGAGACGCAACCTCGCATCGAGAAGATCCTGAAACCTGGCCAGCCGGTCCTCGTGCAGGTGACCAAGGACCCGCTCGGCACGAAGGGCGCGCGGCTCACGGCGCAGATCTCGCTCGCCGGGCGTTACATGGTCCTCGCACCCGAGCAGCAGCTGTCGGGTATCTCCCGGCGTCTCGCCGAGGAGGAACGCGCCCGGCTCCGGCAGATCGTGCGTGGGATGCGGCCCAACGGTCACGGTGTGATCGTTCGAACCGCCGCCGAGGGAGCGAGCGCCGAGGCGCTGAAGCGCGACCTCGACGGCCTGCTGAAGATCTGGGACGAGATCAAGACCAAGCAGAAGAAAGAGAAGGCGCCGGCGCTCCTCTACGCGGAGCCCGAGCTCGTAACTCGCGTCGTGCGCGACATCTTCTCCGGCGATTTCGCGAAGGTGGTCGTCGACTCGAAGGCGATCCATGCGAAGCTTGTGGAGTACCTCGAGGACAGCGGGCCGGATCTGATGGAGCGGCTCGAGCTCCACGAAGGTCCGCTCTCGATCCTCGAGCAGCACCACGTCGTCGAGCAGATCCAGAAGGCGCTCGAGCGCAAGGTGTGGCTGCCGTCCGGCGGCTCGATCGTGATCGACCGCACTGAGGCTATGACCGTGATCGACGTGAACACGGCCAAGTTCGTCGGGAAGGGCGGCTCGCTCGAGGAGACCGTGTTCAAGAACAACCTCGAGGCTGCGGATGAGGTCGCGCGACAGCTTCGTTTGCGCGACATCGGCGGGATCATCGTGATCGACTTCATCGACATGATCCTGCCTTCCAATCGCGAGCAGGTCCTTCGGACCCTCAAGCGCGCGCTGTCCAGGGACAAGACCCGGAGCCAGGTCTTCGAGGTCTCGTCGTTGGGCCTGGTCGAGATGACCCGCAAGAAGGTATCCGAGGGGCTCCTCGAGGCGTTCAGCGAACCGTGCCCGAACTGTGAGGGCCGGGGTATCGTCATCACCCACGAGATCGACTAACCGGGAGGGTTTCTCATGTACGCGATCATCCGCACCGGCGGCCATCAGGAGAAGGTGGTCGTCGGGGAGCAGATCACGGTCGACCGGCTCAAGCAGGAGCCGGGCGAGCCGATCGACTTCGTCCCGCTGATGATGGGCCTGGACGACGGGACGATCATCACCGACCACCAGCAGCTCACCGACAAGGCCGGCGTCAAGGGTCTCGTCCTCCAGCACTTCAAGGGGGACAAGATCGACATCTTCCAGTACCGGCAGAAGACCAACTACCGCCGGCACACCGGCCACCGACAGCCGCTCACGCTGGTCGAGATCGCCGAGGTCCGGTTCGGCGACACGGTCGAGAAGGCCGAGGAGAAGCGGGCTGCCGAAGAGGCACAGAAGGGAGCGCTCGAGCTCGGCCGGCAGGCCCGCGAAGAAGAGGAGAAGGACGCCCCCAAGAAGGTCACGCCGAAGAAGAAGCCGGCCGCCAAGGCAACCTCGGGAAAGGCCGCGGGCGGGGCGAAAGCAGCGCCGAAGAAGACGTCCGCCAAGAAGAGCCCGGGCAAGAAGCAGGGATAGCAGGGGCTCGGGGCCTCTGCTACCCTTGGCGCGCTATGGCCTCTAAAAAGGGTGCATCTTCAAGCCGGAACGGCCGGGATTCGTCGGCTCAGCGGCTCGGCGTCAAGCGGTACGCCGGGCAGCAGGTCAATGCCGGTTCGATCCTGGTTCGTCAGCGCGGGACCCGCATCCATCCCGGCCTGAACGTCGGGAAGGGCTCGGACGACACGCTCTACGCGATGATCCCCGGCCTGGTGTCCTTCCGGCGCCGCGGCGACCGAAAGCTCGTCGACATCATCCCGGCGTAGCCTCCGCCCTCCGCTCGGCCGCAAGGATCCCTTGCAAAGTCGCCATGTCGGCGGCGAACCCGGCGGCGAATTGCTCGCCCATCTGGGCCAGCGCCTGCCTAGCCTCGTCGCTCTCGGGCTTCATGCGGATCACGAGCTCAGTGCGCAAACCGCCGTCGACGGGCTCGAACTCCTCGGTGAAGAGCAAGGTGATGCCCGGCATGATCGTCGTGCGATTGGTGAAGTAGCGGTACGGCTTCCAATCGAGGATCTCCTCGTACACGGACGAGTCGCCGTGGACGCAATGGTTGACCGTGCCGACGCCACGCGCCCCTCGCGGGTTGTCTTGGATCAGGTCGAGCGTGTCCTGCTGCCACGCGAGCCGTTTGACCGGCGAGGTCATGTGCTCCCACACGAGCGGCGGAGGCGCGGGCATCTCGAACCGCATCTCCGCGACGCCGGGCTCGTCTCCCTTCAGATAGATCACGCGACGCTCCTGCTCTTTGGTCCAACGGGCGCCGAGATCGAGGACCCAGCCCGGGACCTCACCCACGTCGTCGTAGGTCTCAGTGTGCGGTTGGAGCGTGAGCGCCTCGGCGTCGAGTCCGTAGTGCTCCATGCAGTCGCCGCTGAAGAACGCGTAGGCTTCGATCCCGGTCTTCTCCACGATCTCGTTTTTGAGCAGCCGGTGCACCGTGATCACGTCGGGTCCGACGAGCTCTCGGTTCCCCGCGACCTCGTGGATCGCGAACTTCCCGTGGTGCACGACGAACTTCAGGTCGAGTGTCGGTATCCTGGTGCACGCCTCGCAGGTACACGACGTGGCGCGATCGATCGTCGCGCGCCGCTGCACGAAGGCGAAATAGCACGATTCCACCGTGGTGACGAGCGCGGAGGCTTCGGGATCGGCGTGGTCGATCGCGTAGGCGAAGATGGCATCGCCCTCGAGCTTCGCGAGCGTGAACTGGCCCTTCATCTGGTCGACGATCGTGTTGATCAGGTCGGCCAGGATGTCGGCCGAGTGCTCGAGCTCGACACCCGCGAGGTACTTCGTATAGCCGCTGATATCGGCGAGGATGAGGCTGCCCCGATCAACTCCGTTCACGCCCGGAATGCTACTCCCGAGAGGGCGGTTCCGACGCTTGCTACAGTTGCTCGCGGGATGGCGCGAACGAGTGATTTCGTCGACGAGGTGCGGGTCAACGTCCGAGGCGGGGACGGCGGCCACGGCGCTTCGTCGTTCCTTCGCGAGAAGTTCCGTCCTAAGGGCGGGCCCAACGGCGGCAACGGCGGGAACGGCGGCTCGGTGATCCTGCGCGTGACGCAAGGGGTCGACACGCTCTCCGAGCTCGGACACCACCCGCACCAGCGCGCGGACCGCGGCGCCCACGGACAGGGATCCAATCGACACGGCGCGGCCGGCGCCGACCGTATCGTCCCGGTGCCGGCCGGCACGCTCGTCCGCGACGCCGAAGGGGGGATGCTCGCCGACCTCACCGATGAGGGCGAGAGCTTCGTGGCTGCGCGCGGCGGCCGCGGGGGTCGCGGCAACGCGAGCCTGGCGTCGGCTCGCCGGCGCGCCCCGGCTTTCGCCGAACGCGGCGAGGCGGGGGAGGATCGGTGGCTGCTACTCGAGCTGAGGCTCCTCGCCGACGTCGGCTTGGTCGGGCTGCCGAACGCCGGCAAGTCGTCGCTCATCTCGAAGCTATCTGCAGCGCGGCCGAAGGTGGCGGCCTATCCGTTCACCACGCTCACGCCGAGCCTCGGCGTCGCAGAGGCCGGCGGCAGCCGTTTCGTCGTCGCCGACGTTCCCGGGCTGTTGGAAGGGGCGGCGGAGGGACGAGGTCTCGGCCTGGCTTTCCTGCGTCACCTCAAGCGCTGCCGCGTGCTCTGCTACGTCGTCGATCTCGCCGAAGAAAACCCCGCCGACACCCTGCGGATCCTGCGTCGGGAGATCGCCGCGTACGACCGGGATCTCGCGGCGCGTCCGGCGCTGGTGGCCGGGAACAAGGTCGACCTCCCGGAGGCCGCCGAGCGCGTTGCCGACGCCGAGGCGGTGGCCCTTCCCGCGGGTTTCCACGCGGTGTCGGCGCTGAGCGGCGAGGGGATCGAGGCGCTCGCCGACGCGTTGTCCGCGGCCGTCGAGCGTGAACGAGCCGAACGGCCGGCCGACGAAGCGCCGGTCATGCTCCGGATCCGGCCCGAGTCCGCAGCGGTCGAGGTCCGGCGAGAGAACGGCGCGTACCGCGTGGTGAGCTCTCGCGCCGAGCAGCTCATCGCGCGGTACGACCTCACCAACCCCGACGCCGTTCGCTACGTCCAGGAACGGCTCGTGTCGCTGGGGGTCGAGGACGCACTCGCGCGCGCCGGCGCGCGGGAAGGCGACGAGGTCCGCATCGGCGAGCAAGCGTTCGATTTCACCCCGGAGGGCCAGGCGTGACCCGCGCGACCGCCGACGGCCGGCGCGACATCGCCAAGGTGCGCAGCCTCGTCGTGAAGGTGGGGTCGTCGAGCCTCACCGCCGCCGACGGCGGCCTCGACGAGGTGCAGGTGCGCAGGCTCGCCGCCGAGCTCGGCCGCGTCCGGCGCAAGGGAATCTCTTGCGTGCTCGTGTCCTCGGGCGCGATCGCGGCGGGCCTTTCACCGCTCGGCTTGAAGCGTCGTCCGACCGACATCCCGTCGCTCCAGGCGGCTGCGTCGGTCGGGCAAGGGGTGCTCATGCACGCGTATCAGCGCGCGTTCGCGCGCAGGAAGATGAAGGTCGGACAGGTCCTTCTCACACAAGACGATTTCATCCGTCGCAAGGGCTACCTCAACGCGCGTGCGGCGTTGACCCGGCTGCTCGCGCTCGGCGTGGTTCCGATCGTCAACGAGAACGACACCGTCGCCGTCGAGGAGATCCGCTTCGGCGACAACGACCGTCTGGCGGCGCTCGTCGCGAACCTCGTCCACGCCGACCTCCTCGTGATCCTGTCCGACGTGGACGGCGTGCACGCCTCCGACCCGAGCCGTGGCGGCACGGAGGTGATCGAGCAGATCGAAGATCTGGCGGCGCTGCCGGTTCAGCGCCCCGCGGCGGGAAGCCACCTCGGTTCCGGCGGGATCGTGTCGAAGATCGAGGCGGCGAAGATCGCGACGGCATCGGGGGTGGGCGTGGTCGTCGCCAACGCACGGCAGGAGAACGTCCTCGCCGACGTGCTCGCCGGGAAGCCGGTCGGAACGTACGTTCCGGCTCGTGCGCTGCGCGGCCCTTCGAAGAAGTTATGGATCGCGTTCGCTCAGACGCCGCGCGGCGCGATCGTCGTCGACGACGGCGCGAAGCGGGCGCTCGTCGAACGGGGCAAGAGCCTCCTCCCGGCCGGCGTGGTCGGACACCGCGGCCGGTTCGCCGCCGGCGACGCCGTCGAGGTCGAGGCGCCGGACGGGGTTGTGTTCGCGAAAGGCCTGGTCAACTACGGTTCCGACGAGATCGACGGCGTCCGCGGACGCAGCATCCGCGAGGGCGGCCGGGAGATCATCCACCGCGATTCCCTGGTTATCCTGTGACGCATGAGTGAGGTGCTCGATATCGGCCGGCGCGCGAAGGCGGCCTCGCGACTGCTCGTCGGCGTCTCGACCGCGGTGAAGGATCGGGCGCTCGGGGCGATGGCCGATGCGTTGGAGGCGCGCGCCGACGACATCCTCGACGCCAACACCGAGGACCTCGAGCGCGCCGAAGCTGAGGGGATCACCGGCGCGCTGTTCGACCGGCTCACCCTGACGCCCGACCGGATCGCGGGGATGGCGACGGGCCTCCGCGAGGTGATCGGGCTGAAGGACCCGGCCGGGGAGGTCATCGGTGGCTGGACGCTCCCAAACGGCGTGCGCATCACCAAGATCCGCGTGCCGCTCGGCGTCGTCGGCATCATCTACGAGGCACGGCCGAACGTCACCGTGGACGCCGCAGGCCTCTGCGTCAAGAGCGGCAACGCGTGCATCTTGCGCGGCTCGCGCACAGCGATCTCATCGAACACCGTGCTCGCTCGGATCCTGGACGACGCCGGCACCGCAGCCGGGCTACCCCGCGACGCCGTGCAGTTGATCCCGTCCACCGACCGCGAGAGCGCCAAAGAGCTCATGCGCATGCGCGAATACGTGGACGTGCTGATCCCGCGCGGCGGCGCCGATCTGATCCGCACCGTCGTCGAGGAGTCCACCGTCCCCGTCATCGAGACCGGCGTCGGAAACTGCCACGTCTACGTCGACGCGCAGGCCGATCTCGCGAAAGCGCTGCCGATCCTGATCAACTCCAAGACGCAGCGGCCGGGCGTGTGCAACGCGGCCGAGACCCTGCTCGTGCATCGCGCGGCCGCCGACGCGTTCCTGCCCGGCGCGATCGACGCGCTGCTTTCCGCCGGCGTCGAGCTGCGCGGCGACGATCGCGCCCGCGCCTACTCCGACGCGATGAAGCCCGCGTCCGAGGACGACTGGTACGCGGAGTACCTCGATCTGATCATGGCGGTGAAGGTCGTGGACTCGCTCGACGAGGCGATCGAGCACGTGAACCGCTACGGCTCGAACCATACCGACGCGATCCTCACCGAGGACTACTCGGCCGCCCGCCGATTCGAGCAGCAGGTCGACTCGGCCTGCGTGATGGTCAACGCCTCGACGCGCTTCGCCGACGGCAGCGAGTTCGGCTTCGGCGCCGAGATCGGCATCTCGAACCAGAAGCTCCACGCGCGCGGCCCGATGGCCCTCCCCGAGCTGACCGCCTACAAGTACCTCGTCGAAGGGGAAGGCCAGGTCCGCGCGTGACCAAGTCGAAGAAGGACCTCCTCGACGAAGAGGACGCCGCCTGGCATCCGCTCCGCGAACGTTTCCACCAACTCTCGGACGACGACTACCTGAAGCCGGGCGTGAACGGCGACTGGAACGCCAAGGACATGCTCGCTCACATCGCCGTCTGGCACGCGAGCGCGACCGACCGGCTGGAGTCGCACCGCACGACCGGTACGCTGCCGCCGCTGGGCGCCGCCGTGGACGCGATCAACGCGGAGCAGTACGAACGCTGCAAGGACCTCAACCTCAACGACGCGAAAGCGATGTCGGGCGCGGCCAGGCACCGGTTCCGCGAGGAGATGGCGATGCTCCCCAACGAGCCCGACGAAAGGGTTGCGATGCTCATCTACGGCGACGGTGCCGAGCACTACCAGGAACACATCGAGCAGCTCGACGAATTCCTGGGGGCACGATGAACCGCTTCGATTCGCCCGAGGAAGTCGTCAAGCGGCTGGGTGAAACCGACTACCTCTCCGATGAATCGATCGCGACCGTCGTGTTCCTGGCCGACCGGCTCGGCAAGCCCGTGCTCGTCGAAGGCCCGGCCGGGACGGGAAAGACCGAGCTCGCGAAAGCCGTCGCCGGCGCGACCGGCTCGAAGCTGATCCGCCTGCAGTGCTACGAAGGTGTCGACGAAGCGAAGGCGCTCTACGAGTGGAACTACAAGAAGCAGCTCCTGCGGATCCAGGCCGAGGGCGGCCGCGAGCAGTCGTGGGAAGAGGTTGAGACGAACATCTTCTCCGAGGACTTCCTGCTCGAGCGGCCGCTGCTCGCGGCGATCCGTACCGCCGAGCCGACGGTGCTCCTGGTCGACGAGATCGACAAGACCGACTTCGAGTTCGAAGGCCTTCTGCTCGAGCTCCTGTCGGACTTCCAGGTCACGATCCCCGAGATGGGAACGGTGGTCGCCAAGCAGATCCCGTTCGTCTTCCTGACCTCCAACAACACCCGCGAGCTGTCCGAGGCGCTGAAGCGCCGGTGCCTATACCTCTACTTGGACTACCCCGACCTCGAGCGCGAGAAGGCGATCGTGCTCACGCGCGTGCCCGAGGTCCCGGAGATGCTCGCCGACCAGATCGTGCGGCTCGTGCGCTCGATGCGGACGATGGAGCTGAAGAAGGCGCCGTCGATCGCGGAGACGCTCGACTGGGCTCGGACGCTGCTGCACCTGGGCGTGACCGAGATGGACGAGGACGTCGCGCGCCGCACGCTCAGCGTCCTCCTGAAGTTCCAGACCGACATCGAGAAGGTCGGTGGACACCTGAAGATCCAGCCGGACCCGAGGAACAACTAACCGCGATCTGACCCGAGCGCCGCTATCCGGTCACGCACCGACCCCTCCAAGCCGCGAATCGTGGTATCCGTGTGTGATTGAGGGCGTCATACGACCAGAATCACACACGGCGATCCGTTGACCGGCGCGTCGCACGCATCGCCGGCCGCCAACACGGGCTCATCACGCGAGCGCAAGCCACGGCGTGTGGGGTCACACGTGGCGAGGTTCGCTGGCGGCTCGCCTCGTGCCGTTGGGAGGCCGTCTATCGCGGCGTCTACCGGCTCGCGGGTTCACCACAGTCGAAATGGCAGCAAGCGATGGCCGCCTGTCTCCACTTCGGAGGAGGCGCTGCGTTGTCGCATCGATCTGCGGCCGCGCTTCGTGCTTTCCCCGGTTTCGCCCGAGCGACCTTGGAGATCACGGTTCCCAGGAATCGCAATCGCCGAGCGTCGTCTTCGGTGATCGTTCACTCGACTCCAGACCCGATCCCGCCGGATGACATCACCGGGATAGACGGGATCCCCGTCACGACGCCGGCTCGTACGCTCCTGGACCTGCCCACGGTAGTACCAGAACGGGTCGTCGAGCGCGCTCTCGACGATGCCTTGCGCCGTCGCCTCGTAACGCTCCGGTTCCTCGACTCGTGGCTCCAAGACCCTCACAGGAAGAGGCACCGGGGGTGGCGGGCGCTGAGGAGGCTCGTCGATGCGCGCATGGACCGCGGCATCACGGAAAGCCATCTTGAGGACGACTTCCTTCGCCTGGTAAGGGCTGCCGATCTCCCCCAGCCACGGATCCAGTACATCCTCCGCGACGGCGACCGATTCATCGCCCGGTTGGACTTCGCGTACCCCGAGCAGCGAGTGGCCATCGAGGTCGACGGCTTCCGTTACCACGCCGACCGTCGCGCGTTCGACGACGACCGCGCCCGAGCGAACGCGATCCAAGCGATGGGCTGGCTCGTGCTGAGGATCACCGCGAAGCACCTCGAGGAGGCCCCCGACGACGTCGTGGCGTGGGTACGCCGGGCGCTCAGCCGGTACGCTTGAGCGGATGCTGACGCGCCTCCTCGACTTCACGCACGCGTTGCGGAACGCGGGCGTGCCGGTGGCCGCGAGCGAGAACATCGACGCGCTCCGCGCCCTCGGACACATCCCCTTCGAGGATCGCGAGGCCTTCCGGGCGGCGCTCGCCACCACGATGGTGAAGAGCGAGGCGCACATGCAAGCGTTCGACGTCCTGTTCGACCTGTACTTCGGCGCCGGGCCCAACCCCGAGGCGACCGACGCCCGCGACAGCGAAGATCCGCAGACCGGCCCCGAGGAATATCTCGAAGATCTCTTCCGCGCGCTGCTGGCCGGCGACGGGTCGGCCATGCGCGACATGGCGCGGCGGGCGGTGGCCCAGTTCGGACGCGTGGAGTCGCAGCAGGGCGGCAGCCCGTACTTCCAGTACCGCGTGTTCCGCGTGGTCGACCTCGACGCGATGATGCGCCGCCTGATGGACGAGCTGTCCGGCCGCGACGATCTCACCGCGCTGGAGCGTCAGATGTGGAAGGACGAGTTCGAGGCGCGCGTGAAGGCTTTCCGCGAGGAGATCGACGCCGAGGTGCGCCGCCGCCTCGCCGAGCACCGCGGGCCCGAGGCCGTCGCGCGTCACAGCGTCCGGCCGCTCCCCGAGGACCTGGAGTTCGTGCGCGCCACCCGCGACGAGATCGCGCAGCTGCGCCGCGCGATACGCCCGCTCGCACGCAAGCTCGCGACGCGGCTGGCGATGCGCCGCAAGCACCAGCGCCGCGGGCGCCTCGATGTGCGCAAGACGGTGCGGCGTTCCCTGTCGACCGGCGGCGTGCCTTTCGACACCCGCTACAAGAACAAGACACCCCACCGGCCGGAGCTGTTCGTCCTCTGCGACATCTCCGGGTCGGTTTCGGCGTTCGCTCGATTCACCCTGATGTTCGTCCACGCGTTCCAGGCGCAGTTCACGCGGGTGCGGTCGTTCGTTTTCGTCGACACCCTCGATGAGGTAACCCACTTCTTCGAGCACGAGGACTTCGTCGACGCCGTCGAGAAGATGCAGGCCGAAGCCAACGTCGTCTGGCTCGACGGCCACTCCGACTACGGCACCTCGCTCGAGAGGTTCTGGGAGCGTTACGGCGAATCGGTGGGCCCGCGGGCGAGCGTGCTCGTGCTCGGAGATGCGCGCAACAACTATCGGGCCTCGTCCGCGTGGGTGCTCAAGGCGCTCAAGCAGAAGGCCAGGCGCGTGTACTGGCTGAACCCAGAGCCGGTCCGCTACTGGGACACCGGCGACTCGATCTCCTCCGAGTACGCCCGCTACGCGGACGGGATGATCGAGGTCCGCAACCTCCGCCAGCTCGAGGAGTTCATCTCCCGGGTCGTGTAAGGCCCGCTCCACCGGCCGCCATGACTTTCTCTACCATTTGGTAGATAATCCAGCTCATGTTCTACCGGGCGTGGTGGGTCGTCCTCTCGCCGATCATCCGTCTGTACTGGCGGATCCGGGTCGTCGGGCGAGACAACCTGCCACGGAAGGGCGGCGTGATCCTGGCGTCCAACCACCAGTCGGGGCTCGACCCGGTCGTGGTCGGGGGGATCGTCAATCGGCCGATCTATTGGCTCGCCAAGATCGAATACGTGGTGACCCCGAAGGTCGCGTGGTTCTTCAAGAGCGTCGGCGTGATCCCCGTGAATCGCGACGCGCCCGAGCACGTCGCCATCGAGCGAGCGGCCGAGACCGTCCGAGCCGGAAAGATATTCGGCATCTACCCCGAAGGAACGCGCAGCCCGGACGGTCGGGTCTACAAGGGGTACACGGGCGTCGCGCGCATCGCGGAGATGAGTGGCGCGCGGGTCGTTCCGTGCGGCGTCCTCAACACGCTAGAGGCGCTCCCGAAGGGCAAGATCATGGCCCGGCCGCTCAAGGTCGAGGTTCGGTTCGGGCCGGCTCTCTACTTCAAGATCGGAACCGGCGAGGATCCCCACGAGGCGTACCGCCGCTTCACCGACGAGGTGATGGATGCGATCGCTTCGCTCACGGGCAAGGAGCTCGTTCCCGACCGTCACTCGCGCGAGCCCCGGCGCGCCGCCGGCTAGCCTTTGACACCGAAAGCGAACGGGCGCCCCCAGGGCGCCCGTTCGAGGTCTGGCACGCTTACTTGTTCAACCGGAACGCTGAGTACTGCGTGTCCATCCGCGCGTCTTGACCCGGCGTGAACTCGAACATACAGAAGTCGTCCGAGTAGTCCATGAAGTTGTGGATCGGGTCGTCGCCCGCCTGAAGGAGGCAACTGTTGCGGCCGATCGGGCAGCCGAACGCAGGCTGTGCTTCGGCAGGCGTGTCCGCGACCGAGTCTCCCGTGCCGGTACAGCCGCCTTGGAAGGTGTGGTACAGGCCCATCCAGTGTCCGACCTCGTGAACGAGTGTGTCGCCCTCGTTATATGGGTTGTTCGGGACTCCTCCCCCCGGGACGGAGTCGTTGGCGATCACGACGCCGTCCTTGGTGTTCGCCCCACCTCTTCCTCCCGCCTTGGTTGGGAAGGTCGCCCACCCGAGAAGGGAACCGTTGTTGATGCCGGTGTAAACGTTGAGGTCGTCCATGGAGCCCTCGTGGAGCGCGTTCTTCATCTGGGTCTCAGCGCCGGAACCGGGCGTGGCCCGGTACCACTGCGCATTGAGCGTGTGCGTGGTCTGGGCCAGCGTGAACGTCCAACTCTCACCGGCACCGAGCGTGGAGAAGTCGAACGCGGCGTTCATCACGTCGATCTGCTCGGCGATGACGGCGTCGGAGATGTTGCCGTCACCGTTGCTGTCCTGGATCACGTGGAAGTACACGGGGATGTTCCCGCCCTGCACGCCGCCTCCGGGCGGAGGCGGAGGCTCGCGACCCGTGGTGGAGGAAGGTGCGACCGAGTTCGGGTCCTTCGCCGTATCGCGCGCACCCTTGCGGATACGAAGGTCGGTCTCTTCATGACCGCCGGAAACGGAGTCGGCGTGAACCTCTGCCGGATCACAGAGGCGATCGGCACCGATCGCGGCAACGGCCTTGTCCAACGCCGAAAGCTTGGAAGCGCTCGCGCCGCCCGGTACGACCATGGCTGCGAGTGCGATGACGGACAGCAGAACACGAACGCGTGAGCGCATCCGATCTCCCCCTTCTTTCCCCCGCTGATCAGCGGCGATCGACTCCGGTTTGGATACGGTACGTGGAGCGCCTTACCTCGTCAACCGTCGTACGGCCTAGATCTCGGCCAATACTTCGCTCAAACGAGCAAGTACCGTTTCGACGATTTCGTCGGAAATATCCAGTGCCGGCTCGATGCGGATCGTCGTCGCTGAGACCTGGGTACCGGCGACGAGAATTCCCCGCCGGAAGAGTCCGGCAGCCACGCGATACCCGATCTCGTGATCAGGGAACACCAAACCGATGAGCAGTCCGCGGCCGCGGATGTCGACGAGAACGTCTGGGTACCGCCTGCGTAGCTCGCGCAGTCCGTTCATGAAACGTTCGCCGTGCTTCGCGGCTTTCTCCCACAGGCGCTCGCGAAGCGTCACGTGGATCGACGCGATGGATGCCGCGCAGGCGAGCGGATTCCCGCCGAATGTCGACGTGTGGAGGAAGGGGTTCGCCTCGAGCGATTTCCACACGTGCGGGCGTCCCATGAACGCGCCGACCGGCATGACCCCGCCGCCGAGCGACTTCGCCACGGCGATGATGTCGGGTACGACCCCCCAGTGATCGACGGCCCACAGCGCGCCCGTTCGTCCGAGGCCGGTCTGCACCTCGTCCGCGACGAGCAGCACGTTGTACCGGTCGCAGAGCTCGCGCAACGCCGGCCAGTACTCGTCCGGCGGGACGACCGCGCCGGCTTCGCCTTGGATGGGCTCCATCACGACGGCGGCGATCTCGTCGGCGTGGTACTCGAGCACCGACTCGACAGCCGCGGCGTCGCCGAATGGGACGCGATGGACGCCGTCCAGCAGCGGCTCGACCGGCTCGCGGAACTGCGGTTTGCCCATCAGCGACAGGGCGCCGAGCGTCTTGCCGTGGAAGGCGCCTTCCGCGCAGACGAACCCAGGCTTCCCGGTGGAGACGCGTGCGACTTTCATCGCGCCTTCCATCGCCTCGGTGCCGGAGTTGCACACGAACGCGTTCGAGATGTCGCCGGGAGCGATGTCGGCGAGCAGGCGGCAGAGCATCGCGCGCACCGGGTCGAGCAGCTCCTGGGTCGGGAGCGGGTTGCGCTGGAGCTGCGCCGTCACGGCGGCGATGACCTCGGGATGGCGGATGCCCAGGTTGTAGATCCCGTAGCCGCCGAGGCAGTCGATCCACTCGCGGCCGTGGAGGTCACGAACCGTTGTTCCCTCGCCGGTCCACTCGATCGCGGCGAAGTCGCCCGCCTCGGTGACGGCCTTGCGGTACCGGACCAAGCCGGGCGTGTAGTGGGCGTCGTAGTCCTCGACGGTGCGCTTTGCGATCAGGTCCCGGGCGCCCTCGTCGGGGTCGGGCCCCATGATCAGGCCGAGCATCTCTTGGGACTCCTCGAGGGCGCGGCGCAGGTCTTTGGGGTCCATGAGCCCAGGCTACCAGCGGTTCCGCGCCGGAAACGTGGGAACGCAAGCGCACGAGCATCGTATCGGGAGATTCACGTAGGATTCCGGCGGCTTCGCTGCCGGCGGTCCCGACGCTGGCCGCACCTCAGATCTCGAAAGGAGCTTGGATGCGCCGTTTCGCTCACGCCCTCACGCTCATCGCCTCGCTCGCGCTCCTGGGAACCGCGTGCGCGAGCGACAAGGCAACCGGCCTGCCCGCCGGCCCGACGGAAGCGCCCTCGGCCGCCGTGTGTGATGGCACGATCGAGATGAACGACGAGCTGAAGTTCGTCCCCGAGAATTGCACGATCAAGGTCGGCACGACCGTGACCTGGACCACCGTCGGCTCCGCGCCGCACACGTCGACCTCGGAGCCCACGGCGCCGGTGGAGTTCGATTCGGAGCAGGTCGCCTCCGGCGGGAGCTTCGATTTCACGTTCGAGACGGCCGGCGAGGTCCCGTACTACTGCAAGCTCCACGCCTCGGCGGGTGCCCGCGCCGGAATGATCGGCACGATCGTCGTCGAGGCCTAGCTCATGCGCCGGCTCGCTCACGCCCTGGCGCTCATCGCCGCGCTGGCCCTCGTCACGACCGCGTGCGGAGGGAACGAGGACAGCGGCCTGCCTTCGGCCGACCCGACGAGCACGCCCGCGGATCATGTGACGATCGTCGACAGCGCTTTCGAACCAAAGACATTCCAGATCCTCGTCAACACCGAGGCCCGGTGGGTCCAGACCGGATCGCTCCCGCACTCGGTGACGGCCGACGACGGCTCTTTCACGTCGCATCTCGCGTGTTCTGCCAGCGATACCTCCCAGTGCATGAAGACGGATGACGAGTTCAAGCACCTGTTCACGAAGGCGGGGTCGTACCCGTACCACTGCGTGATCCACGGCGGCCCGGGCGGCAGCGGCATGTCGGGCGTCATCGTCGTCACGTGACTCGTGTCGGCCTGTCGGCCCTCGCTATCGCCGTGGGAATGCTCGTAGCGGCCTGCGGGGGCGACGAGCCCGGCGCAACGGCGCCGACTCCGACCCAACTGCCTACCGGTGTGACGGCCGAAGTGCTCGACAACGAGTTCAAGCCGGCACGGGTCGTGATCGCGACCGGCGGAACGGTCAGGTGGAACTACACCGGCCCGATAGGACTCCACACGATGACTGAGTCGAACGCGCTGTTCGACTCGCACCCGGATTGTCCCGCGAAGCCCGCCGCTTGCATGAAAGCGAAGGGCGACACCTTCTCCCACACGTTCGCAGGCGCCGGCACCTTCACGTACAGCTGCAAGGTCCACGGCGAGATCATGAGCGGAACGGTGATCGTACGAGGATGAGCAGCGTCCGGCGATGCACCCTCGCGATGTCGATCGTGATCTTCGCGTTCGCGACCGCCTGCGGCGGTGACGATCCGGTCGCGGGGCCGACGCCGGGTGTGACGGATCCGACCAGCACGACGACCACCACGCCCGTAACCACCCCGGACACGACGCCGGGAAGGACCGGACGGACCGTGGACGTGATCGACAACGCCTACGTGCCTCCGGAGTTGACGGTCTCCGTCGGCACCGAAGTCATCTGGACCTACGCCGGTCCGGACGCTCCCCATTCCGTGACGGCCACCGACCGATCGTTCGATTCGCACCCGGACTGCAGCGAAAGCCGTTTGGACGCTTGCATGCAGACGGCGGGTGAGACTTTTCGCTTCACGTTCACGACGGCCGGTCGATCCACGTACAGCTGCAAGATCCACGGCGAGCTCATGAGCGGCACGATCATCATCGAATGACCGACATCATCGAGCGCTGCCGCACGACCCTCCTGGGGGACGGCGGAACCCTCACGCCCGACGACGCGCGCGCTCTGGTCGAACTTCCAGACGAACGTCTGCCCGACCTGATCGCGCTCGCGCACCAGGTCCGCCTCGCGCACGCCGGGCCCGAGGTCGAGGTCGAGTCGATCCTCTCCGCGAAGACCGGCGGCTGCCCGGAGGATTGTCACTTCTGCTCGCAGTCCGGACGCTTCGAGACGACCGTTCGCCCCGAGCCGTTCCTGCCGACCGCGGACATCGTCGAGGCGGCGCGCCGGAGCCAAGAATCCGGCGCGACCGAGTTCTGCATCGTGCTCGCGATCCGCGGCCCCGACGATCACATCATGGAGCGCACGCTCGAGGCGGTGGCCGCGATCCGCGACCGGACCGCCATGAACGTGGCGTGCTCGCTCGGGATCCTGACCCGCGACCAGGCGGTGACCCTGGCCGACGCCGGCGTGCATCGCTACAACCACAACCTGGAGACGGCCCGGTCCTTCTTCCCGAGCATCGCCACGACCCACACCTGGGACGAGCGATACGAGACCTGCCGGCTCGTCCAAGAGGTCGGGATGGAGTTGTGCTCCGGAGGGATCATGGGGATGGGGGAGTCCTGGGATCAGCGGATCGAGTTCGCGTTCCAGCTCGGCGAGCTGGCTCCGTCCGAGATCCCCTTGAACTTCCTCAACCCACGCCCGGGGACGCCGCTCGCCGGCCGGCCGGTCCTCGGCCCGCTCGACGCGCTCAAGTGCATCGCGCTGTTCCGGCTGATCCACCCGGCCGTTCTGCTCCGCTACGCGGGCGGACGGGAGGTCACCCTCCGCGAGCTCCAAGCCACCGGGATGCTTGCGGGCATCAATGCGCTGATCGTCGGGAACTACCTCACGACGCTCGGACGCTCTCCGGAGCAGGACCTGGCGATGCTGGCGGACCTCGGGATGCCCGTGAAGGGGAAAAGCTGAGAAGGGCGTGGCCGCGACCGAAGAACGATTCTGTGTTCGTTGTGGCCGCGAGCTCACCGCTCCTCGGCGAGAGCGGAGCGAGCAACATGCCGACTGCTTGAGCGCGCTCGTCCTCGAGCCGCCGCGATTCTGTGGGAACTGCGGGAGGAAGCTCCGCGTCCAAGTATTGCCGGACGGTTTTCGCGCGACCTGTGCCGCTCACGGCGACGTGACTTTTCCCACATGAAGTTTCTTGGGCTCGACTCTTGGGGAAAGGAGCCCATCATCGTAAGATTGGCCGATCTCGCGGTGGAGGGGTCTGCGGTGCACCCAAGGGAGCTCGGGCACCCAGGCCCGAAAGGGGAGCGAATGAGCCTCACTTGTCCCGTCTGTACGGACGTCGACATCCTCGCGACTCGCTCGGACGACGCGATCGATATCTGCCTCTGTTTGTCGTGCCGCGCCACATGGGTCGATCGTGGCGAGGGACCCGAGGACATCCAGCCCCATCGCGTACGACGCGCTCCGATCACCGGGCCGCGCCTCGATCGCGCCCTCGGCTAGCCCGAAACAGCAGGTCTTCCCCCTGTAACCCTTCCCCCTCCTTGGTGCACGTCGCCCCGAGCACCCGGCGTTAGACTGCGTCACGGATGGCGATCTCCACGCGCCCGGCCGTCGGCGTCATGGGCGGCACCTTCAACCCGATCCACATCGGTCACCTCGTCACCGCCGAGGAGGCCCTGTTCGCGTTCGGGCTCCGCGAGGTCATCTTCGTCCCCGCCGGCCGCCCATGGCAGAAAGAGGGCATCGACGTCGCCGAGTCCGAGCATCGATATCTGATGACGGTGATCGCGACCGCACCGAACTCGCACTTCCAGGTATCGCGGATCGAGATCGACGGCACCGGGCCGACCTACACGGTCGAGACCCTTCGGGCGCTACGCGACCGGCTCGGGGACGTCGAGCTGTACTTCATCACCGGGGCAGACGCGATCCTCCAGATCCTGACCTGGAAGGACCCCAAGGAGGTCCTGAGCGAGGCGAGGTTCATCGCCGCCACCAGGCCGGGCTACGACCTGGACCGTCTCGAGAAGGAGCTGCCGGAGGGGTTCGGAGACCGGGTTCACATCCTCGAGATCCCGGCCCTGGCCATCTCCTCCACCGACGTGCGGCGCCGCGTCCGGGAAGGCCGGCCGGTGCGCTACCTGCTCCCCGAGGGCGTTGCCCGATACATCGAGAAGAACGACCTGTACTCGGGTCCGGAAAGCCCGACCGGGAGGACGCCGGCCCATGACTGACACGCTGCCCCGGGTCGAGCCGGGAGCTCGCCGGGAGCGCCGGAGACGCCGAGCCCTCCGCCGCCGGCTGGGCATCGGTTCCGCGGTCGCCGTACCGGTCATCGTCCTGCTCGTGGTGATCGTCGCGCAGCTCGGCGGGAGTGACCCCCGCCCGACACCGATACCGGTCGGCGGATCGGCCGAGGGCGACCAGGTCACCTACCTGCTCGTCGGGACCCGCGCCGACGACACGACCGGCGGCGCCGACTGGCTCACGCTCCTCGCCGTCGACCGTGCGGGCACCGATCCGCTCACGTTGTTCGTTCCGGCCTCGACCCTCACCGAGATCCCCGGCTACGGATTCGACGCGATCGGAAAGGCGATGGCGCTCGGTCGCCTGCCGCTCCAGGAGGTCGCGGTGGAGAACATGCTCGGCGCCACCGTCGATCACACGATGGTGGTTTCCGAGCAGCTGGTCTCGCGTCTGGTCGACCTGGCGGGCGGGATCGAGGTCGACGTCCCCGAGCGCCTGCTCGCCCCGTCGGGAACCGATCGTCTCGTCCCCGTCTTCGAGGCGGGACCGCAGCGGTTCGACGGCGCCGGCGCGATCCGATACCTCCAGTTCAAGGGCGAGAAGGACGACGAGCTCGCGCGTGCGGTTCGCTCGCAACAGGTCTGGGAGGGCTTGTATTCGCGCTTCGAGGGGGAGCGCGCCGCCGACCTGAAGCGGATCGTCGCTTCGCTGCTGACTTCCTCCCCGGTCACGGATGCGCCGCCGGAGGACGCCGGCGCGTTCCTCGGTGCGTTCGCGGCCGCCGGCGCGGATGCGCGCGCCTACCGGACGCTCCCCGTCGAGGCCGTGGGATCGGGCGGAGCGGAGGACGCGTTCCGCGTGCAGCAGACGCGGCTCGATGAGCTGGTCCGCACGCTGCTCGCCGGGTCCTTGCCGCCCGCGGGTCCCGGACGCGGCGCGCGCGTTCAAGTGCTGAACGGCAACGGCGAGCCGGAGACGGGACTTTCCGTCGCGAACCTCCTCGTCCCGTCGGGTTTCCGGATCGCCGACACTGGGAATGCCAGGTCGTTCGACTTCGATCGCACGAAGATCATCGTGTACCGGGAGGCCGACTTGCCGATAGCGATACGGATCCGCGACTTGCTCGGCCTCGGCGCGATCGAGATCAGCCGCACGCAGCAGACGATCGTGGACGTCACGGTCGTCGTTGGACGCGACTTCGTCGCACGGCATTCCTGAGTTGCCGCCCCGGGTTCCGTCCACGAAGACGCTCGCGGTGAAGGCCGCTCGCGCGGCCGCCGACAAGAAGGCGTCCGACGTCGTCGTGCTCGAGGTTCGGGACCTCATCGTCATCACGGACTATTTCGTGATCGCCTCCGGCGCGACCGAGCGGCAGGTGCGAACGATCGTGGACTCGGTCGAGAAGGCCCTCGCCGAGAAGGGCGTGAAGCCGCTCCGCCGGGAGGGCTTGGAGCAAGGCCGTTGGGCACTCCTCGACTTCGTCGACTTCGTCGTCCACGTCTTCACGAGTGAAGAGCGGAACTACTACGAGCTCGAGCGTCTGTGGAAGGACGCCCCGCGTTTGCGCTGGGAGGAACCGGTGCGAAGCGGCACCCGGCGGACACGGGCCACACCCGACACGTCGGGATGAACCCCCACAGGGTGGCTTCAGTCGCTCAAGCGTCTTGAGGCTCCCGACGACAACACTGGAAGGGGCGGTGACGTCCGTTCCATTTCCATACCTATGTCGGGAACTCGCGAAGGGCGCTGGCATGGCAGGCCGGTTCTATCGGCCGGCCTTCGCACGGCCGTCTTCGCCGGGCCGATAGGCGCAGCGGTCACCGTTTCCATCCTTGTCGGTACGAACCTTCCCGATGCCGCAGGGACCGGTTCGCGGCTGCTCCGGTGGGCCGTTCTGCTCGTGGTTTCGACCGGCGTGTTGCTCGCCACCGACCGGCTCGCCCGGCGCCTGCTCCCGCTCGCCGTCCTGCTGAAGCTCTCGCTCGCCTTCCCCGACGACGCGCCTTCCCGTCTCGCGGTGGCTCGCGCGGCGGCCAACCTGAAAGAGCTCGAGGAGCGCGTCCGCATCGCGCGCACGACCGGCTTCGACGAGCAGCCTGCCCATGCGGCCGAGATGATCCTGTCGCTGGTTGCCGCCGTCGAGGCGCACGATCGCGCGACGCGCGGACACTCCGAGCGGGTTCGCGTCTACACGGACTTGATCGGCGAGCAGATGAAGCTCTACCCGGAGGACCGCGACCGTCTTCGCTGGGCCGCGATGGTTCACGACGTCGGCAAGCTCGAGGTGCCGCGCTCTGTGCTCAACAAGCCCGGCCCCCTCGACCCCGGTGAGCTCGAGGTCGTTCGGCGTCATCCCGAGGACGGCGCGCGCATGACCGCGCCGCTCCACGAGTGGCTCGGTGAGTGGGCGAACGCGATCGTCGAGCATCACGAGCGTTTCGACGGCCGGGGGTACCCCGGTGGTCGCGGCGGATCGACGATCTCGCTCGGAGCGCGCATCGTCGCGGTCGCCGACGTGTACGAGACGATGACGGCAACGCGTCCCTACCATCGCCCGAAGAGCCCGGCGAAGGCGCGTGAGGAGCTCGTTCGCTGCGCGGGAACCCAGTTCGACCCGGCGGTGGTGAACGCGTTCCTTCAAGTTTCGGTGCGGAAGCTGCGGTTGGTCAGCGGTCTCGGCCCGTGGCTGGCCCAGACGCCGCCCCTCCGGGGACTTCGCGGCATCGCGACCGCCGCCAGACGAACCACCTCCGCAGCGGCCGTGATGATCGTTGCGGTCGTCATGTCTGTGGCGGGAACGCCGTCTCCCATCCCTGGCGCGCGGCGGGGGGCTCCGGCCGCACCCGACGCCGGTGTGTCGGCGGGCCGGCATGCGCCGGCGACCACGCCAGGGATGACGCTCGAAGACTTGCTCCTCCGGTTCGACACAGAAGGCTGAGCCGGCCCGCGACGCGAGCCGGCTCAGGCTCCGGTGGGTCTAGAGGTTCGTGAACAGCAGGTGGTTGTTCGCCGTGTTGGCGGAGGTCACCTTGCCCTTGGTGGTCAGGTTGAAAAGCGCCTGACGGACCGCAGCCGGTGAGGCGCCCGGCGTCCCCTGCAGATACAGAGCCGCCACGCCCGCGGTGTGCGGGGCCGACATCGACGTTCCGCTGATCGTCCTGGTCGCGGTGTCGCTCGTGCTCCACGCCGACGTGATCT